>LJUQ01000089.1 GCA_001304505.1 Bacteroides sp. SM23_62_1 | reverse complement strand
GTCAGGAGATTGAGGAGAATGTATTTAAGGTGAGTGAATTTGTTGAAAAACCAGAAATAAATAAAACTCCATCGAATCTGGCAATTGCGAGTAGATACATATTTACACCTGAAATATTTCAATATCTGGATAAGGTGCAACCCGGCCTTAATAATGAAGTTCAGCTTACAGATGCCATGCAGCTGATGTTACAGGACCATGAAATGTATGGACTTCGGTTTCATGGCAAAAGATATGACATCGGTAGCAAAATCGATTTCCTCAAAACGAATGTGATCTATGGATTAAAAAAAGAAGACCTTGGTGAGGAATTCAGGAGCTGGTTGATAGACCTGGTTAAAAATCTTTAAATAAATATTATACAGAAATGAAAACAAATATTATTCAATGCCTCTGCTGTGGTTTTCTATTAATTCTTGCCAATTCCTGTAATGATAATCAATCAAATGGCGATTGGATCAGTCTTTATAATGGGAATAATCTTGAAGGTTGGATTCAAAAAGGGGGGAAGGCACAATTTACTTCAGCTGATGGAATGATAATTGGTACAACGGTGGCAAATACGGAAAACAGTTTCCTCTGCACTGAAAAATGTTACAGTGACTTTATACTTGAACTTGAGGTTATGGTTGATACCTCCCTTAATTCAGGTATACAGATCAGAAGCCGGACATATCTTAACGGGAGGGTCCATGGCTACCAGGTTGAGATTGATCCGTCACCCGGGGGTTATAGTGGCGGGATTTATGATGAGGCAAGAAGGGGCTGGCTATATTATCTTGAAGAGGATGAAAAAGGCAGAATGGCTTTTAAAAACGGTGAATGGAATAAATACAGGATTGAAGCTGTCGGGCAATCCATAAAGACCCGGGTCAATGGTGAAATGTGTGCAAATCTGATGGATGATGCAGATGACAGTGGTTTCATTGCTTTGCAGGTACACAGTGTGGATGTCGAAAGAAGACCCTGGACGGAGGGTGTCGAAGTAAAATGGAGAAATATACGCATCCTTACAGAGAATCTTGAGGAACACTGGACATCATCTGAAAATGAGATTCCAGTTAAAGAATCATCAGTAACGAATAATCTTACCAAAGCTGAAACAGAAGAAGGGTGGAAACTTCTGTTCGACGGGCATTCTTCGACAGGATGGAAGGGAGCACACATGGATGCATTTCCGGATGTTGGCTGGACAATAGATAATGGAGTTTTGTCTGTAAACGCATCCGATGGTGCGGAAGCAACCAATGGGGGTGATATCGTTACAGTTAACGAACACTCCGATTTTATATTACGGCTGGATTTCCGAATCAGTCCCGGAGCAAACAGTGGCATTAAATATTTCGTCACGGAAGTGGAACAAACAAGTGGATCGGCTATTGGCCTTGAATACCAGATCCTGGATGATAGCCTTCATGCAGATGCCGCCGAAGGAATAAATGGAAACCGGACCGTGGCTTCTCTTTATGACCTCATTCCGGCCGATAACGGCAAAAGAGTCCGGAAACCCGGTCTCTGGAATATGGCCTGGATTGTTTCAGAAGATAACCATGTTGAACACTGGCTGAATGGTAGCAAAGTCCTTGAATATGAACGGGGTTCAAAAGAATTTCGTGACCTTGTAGCAATCAGTAAATATAAAGTATGGAAAAATTTTGGCGAAGCTGAATCAGGACATATTCTGTTACAGGATCACGGAAATCTTGTCTCATTCCGGAATATCAAGATCCTTGAATTACCTGATTAATTACTAAATTGTTACATTGTTACATTGTTAGTTTCCTAATTCATAGGTTATTAACCATTTAATCATATTACCATTTAGCCATTTAACCAATTAACCATTTTGCCATTTAGTCATTTAACCAATCAGTCATTTAACCAATCAGTCATTTTACAATTTAACAATTTAACCATTTACTAAGATAATAATGAGAAGCGCCAAAAGAGCTTTGATAAAGAGAGCAGCCGTTGGTATTGCTGGCCTTTATGCGGGAAGCATTGCCTTTACTGCCCGGAATTATGGCCGTATATAATCATTCCATAGCAGTAATAATGACAACGGCAGCCCTGCATACCGGTGTAAAAATTACTTTTGATGAAGAAGGCCAGGAAGTTATGGCTGGAAATACTATATTTACATATTAAAGTATCCTAATTCTAAAATTCCTATCTGATGAAACTAAAAGTATTAGCCTTTAGAATCCCTTTCTTTTGCGGAGCAGTCCTCTTATCCGTAATCATTCTAACTTTTTCTTGTAAACCGGGTACCAGGAGTACAGATGAATCTGATAAGACCGTGTCAGGAAAGGGTGTTATCCTGGTTCATGATACAGCTAACCGAAAAGTAAATGTATATATTGACGGGGATATTTTTACTGCTTACATCTATCCTGAAAATCTTGAAAAACCTATTCTGTTTCCGGTAAGAACATCCCGCGGAACATTTGTTACACGTGGTTTTCCTCTTGATCCAAGAGCAGGTGAGCGTGTTGACCATCCTCACCAGGTCGGTGTCTGGCTTAATTATGGTGACGTAAATGGTTTCGATTTCTGGAATAATTCATACGCCGTTCCTGCAGACCAGGAGATGAAGTATGGGAAAATTACTCATAAAACAGTTAAACAGGCTACAAGCATAGATGATACCGGGATTCTTGCAGTTTCTCTGGAATGGATAGTTCATTACCAGGAGCTTCTGCCGTACTATCCAATAATTAACGAGGAAACGCGTTATGAATTCAGTGGAGATGAAAATACCAGGGTGATTGACAGGATTACTGCTCTGACTGCCAACATTGAAACTGTGCTGTTTACAGATAATAAGGAAGGCCTTTTTGCTATTCGCGTCGACCGGGCCTTTGAATACCCTTCTGATGAACCCCTGAAATTTACCGATGCCAGTGGGATAGAATCTGATGTGGAAGTATTAGATAATGAAGGTGTTAATGGACATTACCGAAACAGTAAGGGCATCGAAGGTCTTGATGTCTGGGGTCAAAGAGCGGAATGGGTGAGTCTCTCTGCAACAAAAGATGGTGAGGATATTACTATCGCTATTTTTGATCATCCCTCAAACCCGGGTTTTCCCGCTTACTGGCATGCAAGAGGCTATGGGCTTTTTGCAGTCAACAACCTCGGTCAAAAAATATTCAGTGATGGGAAAGAAGAGCTTAACTTTGCTTTGAAACAGGGTGAAAGTGTTACATTTAAATACCGGATCTATATTACTTCAGGATATAAGGCCACGGATGACGAACTGAATGAACAATTCAGCAGGTTCAGTGAAAAATGATAGACTTTCACTCACCGGGTGACTCCTTCTCCCGGTGAGTGAATACTATTATAACTTTGCCGCTTTTCCCACCTTACTACTTTCCTTTGCCGCTTCAATTACCCTGATCACATCCCTTCCCTGTCCGGCAGTAACAGCAGGTGTTCTATTGTGAATAATGGCATCGTATATATCATCATAATATGCCATGTAATTGCCGGGTAGCGTCTCCACCATTCCCGAATAGTGCAAACCGTTTATTTCTGTATTCAAAATCCCCCAGTTATTTTCATCTTCCTTTCCCCAATCGGGATCTACCGGTGATTTTCCGGTTTTAAGATTTTCTTCCTGTGGGTCCAGTCCCCATTTAAGAAACGATCCGTGAGTTCCATGCAAAGAATATCTCGGTCCCGGTTCACGAACAAGGTAACTGGCTTTTAGAGTAACCTTAATTTCGGGATACTTAAGCAGAAGCGTCATGGCATCATCAACTTTTGCACCCGAACGCAGTACACGGATATCAGCGGTCACAGCTTCAGGTATTCCAAATAGTACAAGTGCCTGGTCGATCAGATGTGAACCAAGGTTGTAGATCGTGCCTGTTCCTGAAGCCGCCTGTTCCTTCCATGATTCCGGCTGTAAATAATTCCTGTACCGGTCGAAATGAGCCTCATATTCAACCAGCCTGCCCAGTAATCCTTCATTGATGATCTTTTGTACAGTGAGAAAATCCCCGTCCCATCGCCTGTTCTGGAAAACACTCAGCAGCTTCCCGGTTTTTCCGGAAGCTGCAATCAGGTCATCTGCTTCACACACCTTCAGCGTAAATGGTTTTTCAACTACCACATGCTTACCTGCCTGAATGGCCGCTAGTGCCATCTCATAATGCTCTTTATCGGGTGTGTTAACAACAATCAGATCAATATTCCCGTCCTCGGTGATTTCTTTGTAATTCCTGACTATATTTGCGTAGGCATAACGGTCCCGTGATTTGTTTTTTGTCCGCTCGAGAATTTTAGCAATATTAAAACCTTCATGGGCATGTAACAGCGGGGCATGAAAAATCTCACCTGACATTCCATATGAGGCCAGGCCAACATTAATGGTTTTCATAAAAAAGTTGTTGGTTTGAATATGAATAAAACAAAAGTATAAATTTAAAATTATGAAAAGAACTATATCTGCAATCCTGTTGATATTGATTACTTTTTCCTGCAAGCAGATCCCGGTGACACCAGCTGAACTGAATATCATATTATTGATTGGTGACGGGATGGGTATTGCACAGATATATGCTGCAATGACAGCAAATAATGGTAATTTGAATCTGGAGAAATGTACCCATACCGGGTTGCAGAAGACCTATTCTGCGAACAGGTATATTACGGATTCCGGGGCAGCTGCCACTGCTATGGCGACAGGAATAAAGACAAAAAACGGAATGATTGGAACAGATATTTACAGCCAGCCTGTCAGGACCATTCTTGAATATGCTGAAATCAACGGATTATCAACAGGCCTGGTTGCGACCAGTACTATCACCCATGCCACACCTGCTTCTTTTTTAGCACATCAGCCAGACCGGGGTGAATATGAAAAAATTGCTGCGGATTTTCTTGATAGTGGAATTGATATTTTTATTGGTGGTGGGAAAAATCATTTTACCCGGCGTGAAGACAGGGTTAATTTATTGGATTCTTTAGTAATCAGAGGATACCATATAACAAATAATGTTTCAGAAATAAACATTCAAGAAGAAAAAATTGCATGTTTTACCGCTGACCTCGATAATTCCCCCGCTGACAGTGGCAGGGGAGATATGCTACCCGAGGCAACAAAAAATGCTATTCACTTCCTCCATCACAAGGGCACAGGCTTTTTTTTAATGGTTGAAGGATCCCAGATCGATTGGGCTGCCCATGATAATGATACGAAAAGGGTTATTTCTGAAATGATCGATTTCGATAAGGCGATCGGTGTGGCACTTGATTTTGCAGAAAAAAATAAAAATACACTTGTCATTATCACTGCCGACCATGAAACAGGCGGCATGGGAATTACAGGGGGAGATGTTGTCAGCAGTACCGTTGAAGCATATTTTGTCACTGACGGACACACTGCTACGATGGTACCTGTTTTTGCCTGTGGGCCAGGCTCAGAAAAATTTTCCGGTATATATGAGAATACGGCGATCTTTCATAAAATGATGGAATCATATGGATTCAGGATTGAGTAATCGTAACAGTTATTTAACTGATTATTTCAAGCATCAAATCCAAACAGTGAAAATGTTTTTAAAAAAACTATATTTCAATAAGTTAACAAAATCATTCACATAACAGGTTTAAATTAATATATTTGTTCCATTCATCTGTTTTGGTACGATGTGTGTATTTTATCTCGTGCCATGAATAAAATTATCCTGTTATTTATCTTTTGTACCATCCTGTTTTCAACAGCTGCAGGACAGGATAACTATACTACCAAGTCGAAAAAAGCTATCGGGCTTTATCAAAATGCCGGCCGGGAGTATCAGTTAATGAATTATTCAAGGGCTATTGAACTTCTGGGGGAGGCAACAAAAACTGATCGTGCGTTTATTGAAGCCTGGCTTTTACTCGGACAGGTCTATACGGATGCGAGATTAATTGAAGAGTCAATAAATGCCTACAGGACTGCAATTGATATCAATCCGACCTATTTCCCTCCTGTATTATATCTTCTAGCCCAGAATGAGTTTTCAATAGGAAAGTACCAGGAAGCCAGGGAAGATATGAAGATGTTTCTGAGTCTTGGTTACGGATCAACCGAAATGAAACAGAAAGCATATAAACTTATTGAAAATTGTGACTTTTCAATTATAACTATGACCAATCCTGTACCTTTTCAGCCGGTTAATCTTGGACCCAGTATTAATACCGAATATGATGAATACTGGCCCAGCTTATCCGCCGATGAATCCATCCTGGTATTCACCAGGCAGATTCCCATCGACGAGAGTAATCCAAGGGTATATATGAACCGGCAGGAGGATTTTTATTATAGTGAATATAAAGATGGTATGTGGCAGCCAGCAAGAAATGCAGGATATCCTCCAAACACAGAAAAAAATGAGGGTGCACAGACAATCTCTGCAGATGGAAAACACCTGTTCTTTACTGCATGTAACCGAAGTGAAGGATCGGGCAGATGTGACCTTTATTATGCTGAAAGGAAAGGTGAACGGTGGACTGTTCCTGAGAACCTTGGCAGGCCTGTGAATACTGGTAATAATGAAAAGCAACCCTCCATTTCAGCTGATGGGAGAGTTCTTTATTTTGTAAGTGACCGAGCCGGAGGAAAAGGTGAGTATGACGTGTGGATCAGTTACCGGAAAGATGATGGAACATGGATGGAACCTTTTAATGCAGGAGACAGCATCAACACTCCGGGTGATGAACAATCCCCTTTTATACATCCTGATAACCAGACACTCTATTTTGCATCAACAGGCTGGCCGGGATTGGGACGGTATGATATATTCTTCAGCAGAAAAAAAGCCGATAGTATGTGGTCCAGGTCAATGAACATCGGCTATCCGATAAATACCTTTAACAATGAAGAGGGATTAATCGTGAATGCAAAAGGTGACAGGGCATATTTCTCATCCGACAGAATTGCAGGACAGGGCAGGGATCTGTATGATTTCGAATTATATGCAGATGTGCGACCGGTAAAAGTATCCTATATGAAAGGAAAGGTTTATGATGCCGAAACATGGCAACGACTACAGGCCAGGTTTGAATTAATTGACCTGAACACAGGAAATGTGGTGATGATGTCAACTTCAGAGTCAGGAACAGGCGAATTCCTGGTGTGCATACCTGCAAGTACAGATTATGCACTGAATGTTTCAAAAAAAGGTTATTTGTTCTTTTCTGAACATTTTTCACTTGAAAAGGTTTATGAAAGAAATGAACCCTACCTGATGGATGTACCTCTCCAACCTATAAAAATAGGAGAAACCATCATACTCAGAAATGTCTTCTATGCATATAATTCATATGAACTCGAAGAACGGTCTAAAATTGAACTGGATAAAGTCATACAGCTCATGAATGAAAATCCTTCACTCGTGGTTGAATTAAGCGGACATACGGATAATACCGGAACACCTGAATATAATCAGGTATTATCAGAAAGGCGAGCCGGATCAGTCAAAAATTACCTGAGTGAAAATGGAATATCCCCTGTCAGAATGACCGCCGTGGGATATGGTTTAACAAAACCAATCGCAACGAATGATACAGAAGAAGGCAGATCAATTAACAGGAGAACAGAACTGAAAATATTGGAGAAATAAACAGAAAACAGTGCCTGAATTCTGTTTTGAATAAAAGAATTATTGCTCATATATTTGCAAAAGTCTAAAAATCAATATCTTTGGTTTTATTTTATGAGGTAGTACCAAATTTTATCAATCACAATGAAAAGATATTTATTACACGGAATTTTATTTCTCATTTTAGCCGGTCCTGTATCATTACCATTCAATGCACAGGCTCCTGAAGAACTTTCAGGTTACCAGTTTAAGATTTTGACAAGTCTCCCTGCTACAGATGTAAAAAACCAGTACCTTTCAAGTACATGCTGGAGTTTTTCCATCCTGTCCATGCTTGAATCAGAACTCATCAGACTTGGTAAGTATGAATATGACCTTTCTGAAATGTTTATCGTTCGGCATGTCTATGAGGAAAAAGCAGAAAAATATGTGAGGATGCACGGAATGATCAATTTTTCAGGAGGAGGATTTTTTCACGATGTCTTTCATATTATATCCAAGTATGGTATCGTTCCTGATGAAGTATACAGCGGATTAATAATTGGAGAGGAAAACCATGTTCATACTGAAATGGATAAAGTATTGAAAAGCTATGTTACAGATATTATTCAGAATCAGAAACTCACACCTGTATGGTATGATGGATTTGTAAAGCTCCTGGATTCTTACCTGGGTGGACTCCCTGAGCATTTCGACTATGACGGACAGAGTTATACACCGCTTTCCTTTGCCCGGATGCTTGACCTGAATCCTGATGATTATATCCAGATATCTTCCTTTACCCATCATCCCTTCTATGAACAATTTATTCTTGAAGTACCCGACAACTGGGCATGGGGATTGGTATATAACCTTCCACTCGATGATATGATGGCGATCCTGTATCACGCAGTTGAAAATGGTTATACAATTTCCTGGTCAGCTGACATTAGCGAGAAAGGATTTTCCTGGCAGGATGGTGTTGCTGTTGTGCCTGAGACTGACCTGGAAAATCTCACCAGCACAGATAGGGAGGAATGGAAGAATCTGACAAAGAATGAAATGGAAAAGATAATGTACAGTTTCAAAGGCCCTGTACCTGAAAAAATAATTACCCAGGAAATCAGGCAGGTAGCATTTGATAATTATACAACTACGGATGATCACGGTATGCACATAACAGGATTGGCACATGACCAACTTGGTAATAAATACTTCCTGGTAAAAAATTCCTGGGGGACAACAATCAGTCCATACTGGGGTTATCTGTATGTTTCCGATCCTTATGTCAGGTATAAAACAATAGCAATTACTGTGAATAAGAATGCAATACCCGTGGAAATAAAGAAAAAAATTTGGCCCGAATAATTAATCCAAGTTATAAGTTAAAGGTTGCAGGTTACAAGTTAATATGTTATAAATCAAGAAATTAATTAAATGATAATTGATTTATAATGAATTATGAAATTGAATTTTGCAATATAGAATTTCATCGGACACCAGTGATCTTCGTAATAAACTTTATGCACCGCACGGCTTGAGCGAAGATATTAATAATGAATTATTTATGATGATATCAGAACTGATACTCAATAATATCCTGTCAATAAGCCCCACAACAAGTTAAACAGATTCAAATATTCTGACAGGATTATATTCCGGTTGAATGAATATTAAAATCCCTGTCAGAGCACAACCTTATTTCGGAAATCCTATATTTGTAATGAGCCAGATGATATTTCTGTTAATCCTGTAAAACCATGAAGAAAAAATTCAACCTCATTTCATTCCTGATTATCCTGTCTTTACCACTGTTATCCCAGACAATCCTCAGAGGCCTTGATCTTGAAAAGCTGGATGAATATATTGAAAATGCCATGAATGACTGGCAGATACCAGGTTTATCAATTGCCATTGTAACAAATGATACAATCCTCCATGCAAGGGGTTTTGGAGTCAGAAATATAGACAATAAGGACCCTGTTAATGAAAATACACTGTTTGCCATTGCATCAAATACAAAGGCATTTACAGCCTCATCTCTGGCAATTCTTGTTGATAATAATAAAATCACTTGGGATGATCGTGTGAAGGATTATCTCCCATGGTTTGAACTTTACGATCCTTATGTTAGCGATGAAATGAGAATACGCGATTTATTGTGTCATCGCAGCGGGCTTAATACATTCAGTGGTGATTTATTATGGTATGGGACTATTTATTCACGAAAGGAGATTATAGAAAAAGCCAGATATCTTACGCCGGTTTTTGGATTTCGTTATGGTTATGGCTATTCAAATATTATGTTCCTGACAGCAGGTGAAATTATACCTGTTATAACGGACATAAGCTGGGATGATTTTCTGAAAAAGTCATTTTTTGATCCCCTGAACATGACGAGGACCACAACCACTATCAGGGATCTTGAGAAACTGGGTAATTTTGCCCAGCCTCATCATGTCGACTTGCTTAAAAAAGAAACAAGTACAATTCCCTATGTGAACTGGGATAATATTGGACCTGCCGGATCCATTAATTCAAGTGTCAGAGATATGGCACAATGGATAAGATTTCAGTTAAATGATGGTAACTGGAATGGTCAGCAAATCATCAGTGAAAAGAATATCTGGGAGATGCGAAAGATTCAGAATTTTCAAGCCCAGGGAAGGATTACTCCGGAAAACAGGACTTCCTGGCATTTCAGAGGATATGGCCTGGGATGGAGTGTGCGGGATTATTCGGGTCTCATCATTATCAGTCATGGGGGAGGGGCAGATGGTATGATATCACAGGTAACCATGATCCCCGAAGAATATTTTGGGTTTGTCATACTGACAAACAGTATTAATTACCTCCCATCTGCTTTATCGGAGTATATTCTCGATACATATTTCGAGGGTTCCAGCAAAGACTGGAGCAGTATATATCTGGATTCCTATATTTCTCAAATAAAAAATAATGAACGGGAAGAGGAGGAATTTGCCAGGAACAGGGTGAATGATACAAAACCGTCACTCAACCTACACGAATATACCGGATTATATGGAGGAGATATGTACGGTGATGCGGAGATTTTATTGAAAAATAATCAGCTTGTAATAAGATTTATTCCTACTCCCATTTTTACAGGCACTTTAACACACTGGCATTTTGATATTTTCAGGATTAAATTGACGGAAATACCTTCACTTCCCCAGGGCACTGTTCAATTTATTATCAATCCGGATGGAGAAGTTGAGGAAATGAAAATTGATATCCCTAATCCGGATTTTGATTTTACCGAACTGGAGTTTAGAAAAAAGAAATAAAAATTCTTTATTTGTTTATTGATGTATTGGTTTATTGGTGAGTGGTAAAGAGCGGTTTGAGTGTGTATAATGGAAGAATAGGAAGAAGGGAAAGATGGAATGATGAATGATGGAATACTGGAATACTGGAATACTGATTTATAAATTATTCGATCAATCCATCATTCCATCATTCCGCTATTCCAGTATTCCAATCTTACACAAATTTAAATTAACAACATGTTGCATTAATTTGATTATATATGGAATGTAAGAAGGATTCAAACTGTCAATTCTGTAACTGTACTTATCCCTGCAGCAAACAGGGAACATGCTGTGATTGCCTGCATTATCACAGGCGTATGGGAGAGTTACCTGCCTGTTATTTTCCTGCTCAGGCAGAACGCACATTTGACAGATCTATTGAATATTTTATCAGTCTTTATCAAAAAGAGGGAGGGCGATGGCTCCGGGGTTAGGAATGGTGTATGGAGTATGAGGTAGGGAGTAAGGATCAGGCAGGTGAAGTTGTGAGAGTAGGAGTGGAAATTATAAGCCACGTATTTAGAGGTTGTGTACAAAGTATATTATATAAATAACATACAACAATGGTGCAACGATGCCCATGGCCAGCGGAAGATCCGCTGATGATAGAATACCATGACCATGAATGGGGAGTTCCCGTTTATGACGATACTAAACATTTTGAGTTTATGGTGCTTGACCTGTTTCAGGCAGGTCTTTCCTGGCGCACAGTTTTATATAAACGGGAACACTTCAGGGAGGCATTTGATAATTTTGATGTAGAAAAGATCACAGCATATAATGATTTGAAAGTACAGGGATTGCTTGATAATAAAAATATTATTCGTAATCGTCTAAAAATTATGGCTGTTATCCATAATGCTGATCGATTTATCGAAATACAGAAACAGTACGGCTCTTTTAATGAATATATCTGGCAGTTTGCAGGTGGAAAGCCAATAATAAACACCTGGAAACAATTGAAGGAACTGCCTACCAGTACAAAAGAATCTGATAAAATGTCCCAGGATCTTATGAAGAAAGGATTTAAATTTGTCGGATCAACAATCTGTTATGCATACATGCAGGCAGCTGGACTGGTAAACGATCATTTGGTATCATGTTACCGGTATAAGGAATTGATTTAATGTATACCTTAATCCGATTCCTCTGCATACCCATCCTGTACCACACTCTCACACTCTCACACTCTCTTTACTCCCTACTCCCTGCTCCTTACCCTGAATGAGCATTAATTTCAATTACAGATATGAACATGATTATTAGTAAATTCTTCAGGATATTATATATTCTGGTTCTTATGCCGGTTATATTTGTGAGCGTAAGCTTCAACCCGGTCATTCCCAAAAAGGATTCACCCTACTCGATTGATCCCCCATTCCTCGATTCAACGTCCGGATGGGTTGATTCGGTTTTCAATTCTCTTTCTCTTGATGAGCAGATTGCCCAGATGCTCATGGTTGCAGCATATTCAAACCGGGGATCGGAACATTTGGATGATATCTCGGAGATTATTAAAAAGGATAACATTGGTGGGATTATCTTCTTCCAGGGTGGACCTGTCAGGCAGGCGACCATGACAAATCATTTTCAATCCGTCAGTAAAACACCTTTGCTGATTGCACTGGATGCTGAATGGGGACTGGGTATGAGGCTTGACAGTACGCTCATCTATCCCCGCCAGATGATGCTTGGTGCCATCCAGGACAATTCGTTAATCTATGATATGGGGAGGGATATTGCTCTTCAGTTGAAGCGGATTGGAGTACATATAAATTTTGCCCCCGTTGTAGATATTAATAATAATCCACAAAATCCGGTGATTAACAGCAGATCTTTCGGTGAGCAGATTGATCAGGTTGTACAGAAAGGAATAGCGTATATGAGCGGGATGCAGGAACAAAACCTGTTATGTTCAGCAAAACATTTTCCAGGACATGGAGATACGGATTCTGACTCACATTACACCCTTCCGGTTATCCCGCATGGAAAGGATCATCTTGATAACACCGAATTAATTCCCTTCCGGGAATGTATATTGAATGGTCTGACCGGCATGATGATAGCACATTTACATGTTCCTGCCCTTGATTCAACTGCTGATCGTGCATCTTCACTTTCAGAGAAGGTCATTCAGGATTTACTAAGGGAAGAACTTGGTTTTAAAGGACTTGTATTTACTGATGCACTGAATATGAAGGCGGTAAGTGAACGGTATGAGCCTGGTGACCTGGCTGTTCAGGCTGTGCTGGCAGGCAATGATATCCTCGTTATGCCTCCGGATGTAAAGGATGCGATACGGGCCATCAGGCGTGAAATAAGAAGAGGTAATATTAGCAGGAGTGAGATTGAACTGCGATGCAAACGCATCCTCCTTGCAAAAAAATGGGTCGGATTGGATCATTACCAGCCTGTTAATATGACAGGCATATATGAGGATTTGAATACCAACAGTTATAAATTACTGCAAACAAGGCTGGTTGAAAACGCTCTCACACTGATTATCAATGATCAGGATCTGGTTCCGCTAAAACAATTGGACACCTTGCAAATTGCGAGCCTTGCATTCGGGGAGGACACAGTGAATGAATTTCAGCAATATCTTGAATTATATACGAATGTCCACCATTATCAGGTATCAGGTAATAATTCTGCTACCAGTCTGGATTCCATCTTGAAAATGCTGGAACCATATAATCTGGTTATCGCCGGCATCCACAACACAGATATGCGGGTCAGCAGGAACTATGGTATTGCTGATGAAACAATTCAACTAATTGAACAAATAGCATCTCATAAAGATTTGATATTAAATGTGTTTGCTAATGCATACAGCCTGAGTAGATTTATCCATGCCGATCGTTTCAGGGCATTAATCCTGGGCTATGAAGATAACATTTCAACCCGGTGTTTTACAGCACAATTGATTTTCGGAGGGATCCCTGCTATAGGAAAACTGCCTGTAAGTACAAGGGCCAATTTTAAAGCAGGGGATGGGATTACCACAACCCCTTTAATGAGATTGAAATATTCATTACCTGAATCAGCAGGGATAGATTCCAGAATGCTGTATAAGATTGATTCTATTGCCATGGATGCTATTCAGGCAAAAGCAATACCTGGTTGCCAGGTCCTTGCTGCCAGAAATGGTGTTGTTTTTTATCATCAGTCTTTTGGTTATCATACCTATGCCAAAAAACGTCCTGTTAGATTGACAGACCTTTATGATGTTGCATCCGTTTCCAAGATTACAGGGACTTTGCCATCCGTTATCAGGCTGGTTGACAGGAACTTGCTGAACCTTGATGGGAAATTATCGGATTACCTTCAATGGCTCGATACCTGTGATAAAGGCGATCTGATTATCAAAGATATTTTAACTCATGTTTCCGGGTTACGTGCATGGATACCCTTTTATTATCATACCCTCGAACCTATGGATCCTGATGATTCCCTGATCAGTAACAGGTTATCGCCCAGGTATCCTTATCGTCTTTCGGAAGGTACATATCTGAATAAAAACCTGCAATATGTTGCAAATGCCTATTCGGATACTTTCTCCGAGGATTTTCCTTATCAGGTAGCTGAAGGTATGTATATGAACAGGATTTACAAAGATTCTATTGATTACTGGATAATCACATCAGAGCTGTCAGGAAAGAAGGAATATGTCTATAGTGATTTAGGATTGATGTTATGCCAGCAGGTCATCGAGGAAATTACGGATACATGTATTTATTCTTATGTAAATAATAATTTTTATAACAAGCTGGGAATGAATTTAACAGGGTATGTCCCCCTGGAAAGGTTTCCGAAAGACCGTATTGCTCCCACAGAGAACGATGTTTATTTCAGGAGGCAGCTGTTGCAGGGGTATGTGCATGATCCCGGGACAGCCATGCTGGGCGGTGTGGCCGGTCATGCCGGAGTTTTCAGCAACGCAAATGACCTGGCCAAGATCATGCAGATGTACCTTCAGAAAGGCGTGTATGGTGGGCTGAAGTTTTTCGCAGACAGCACATTCGATATATTTAATTCATGCCCCTACTGTGCTGAAGGGATAAGGAGGGGTATAGGATTTGATAAGCCGGAACTTGATCCAGAAAAGGAAGGCCCGGGATGTAAAAGTATATCTCCCAGCAGTTTTGGGCATTCCGGATTCACAGGTACATTCGTGTGGGCTGATCCGGAAAGTGGAATTGTCTATGTTTTCCTCTCAAACCGCGTTTATCCTGACCAGGATAACGAAAAATTGTATAATATGAATATCAGGCCGGCTATCCAACAGGTGATCTATGATGCGCGGGTGGAGATTAAAAATAATAATAATGAAGATAACACATATTGAGCATATAGGGATAGCTGTCTCAGACCTCTCAAAAGCTGTCAGGTATTATGAAGAAGTTCTTGGGCTGGTATGTTATGCTGTTGAAGAGGTGGAAGACCAGAAAGTCAGGACAGCGTTTTTCAGAGTAGGAGAAACCAAAATTGAACTTCTTGAAACTACGGACCCTGAAGGTCCTGTCGGGAAGTTTATAGAAAAACGTGGAGAGGGTATACATCATATTGCCTTGGCAACTGACAATGTACCTGAAGCTTTAAGAGAAGCTGAAAATAAAGGTATTCAACTGATTGATAAACAACCAAGAAAAGGAGCCGAAGAATTAATGATCGGTTTCCTGCATCCAAAATCAACTTTTGGAGTTTTGACTGAATTTTGTGGAAGAGAATAACCAATCATTCTTTTCCTTACTATCCCTTAGCTTAGAATAATTTAAGAATAATGATTAACGAATTTTGATTAAAAAGTATTATTACTTCAAAGATGGGAAATCGTTAATCCTTACTTTAATACCTTCTTTTACCTGGCTTCAGTTTAAACCTTCTTATATTGTCAATATCTTGATCCTGCACCCTGTAATGTTCAACTTAACGAATGGCTGACAAACGCCTATCTATCCCTGATTTAACAATCAGGGATTGACTATCCACCAG
>LJUQ01000088.1 GCA_001304505.1 Bacteroides sp. SM23_62_1 | reverse complement strand
CCTTAGCATTAGCCTAAATCTTTTTTTCATAACAGACAAACTATCCCACACCCAAACTCACCAGTATACCAGTATACCAATAAACCAATTTACTATTCTTCCTTATTTGATTTTAAATTTGAATTTCCGTATGTTTATATTATCAGATCTATCATTATCAGAGATTAGCTTTGGATTCCCAGTTTTCAGAGGCTTGTTTTAATCAAAATCTTATATCCATCAAATAATCAATATGTTCAGAAACTATCTTAAACTAACCATCAGGAACCTGATGTTAAACAAAGGTTATTTTATCATTAACCTGCTGGGATTAATTATCGGGATTACCGCCTTTATTCTCATTCTTTTGTGGATAAAAGCTGAAACTTCTTACGATAAATTTCACGAGGATGCAGATGATATTTACAGGGTTGATTATCTACTGTATGAGGAAGGTGTTCTTGAACAACATTCTGCATCAGGATCACATAGTGTGGGAAGAGAGATAATGAACGCTTTTCCTGAGGCACTGGATTATACCCGGTTTTATCGTACGGAGAGTCTTGTAAAATATGGGGACCAGACCTTTAAGGAAAGAAACGTCTTCTATACACAATCATCTTTCTTTAATCTCTTTTCATTTCCTCTTCTCTCGGGGAAAGCGGATACAAACCTTCTGGCTATAAATCATGCTGTTATTACGGAAGAAACCGCCAGGAAATATTTCGGTGATGAAGATCCCATGGGGAAATTAATTAATGTTGATGGTGCCGTTGATTATGAGGTGACAGGGATTGTAAAATCCGCTCCGCCTAATTCTCACTTTAAGTTTGACATTCTCCTTTCGTATGAAAACCTGATCCAGAGCTCCAGATATTGGGATGATTACTGGGTTAGCGAAAATGTTTATTCTTACATCCTTCTTGCCCCTGGTGCGGATGCAGAAGCATTACAGGCCAAGCTGCCACAGATTCCCGAAGCCTTCATAGGAGATTTTATGAAAAGAGCCTTCTTCCTGATTGAATACAAACTGGTTAAACTCACAGATATTCATTTACATTCATCTGTAAGTAACGAACTGGAAGTCAACGGCAGCTACCGGAATGTTTATTCACTGGGGATCATTGGTTTACTTGTATTGTTGATAGCATTTATCAATTACATCAATCTTGCCACGTCACGTGCCATTGAAAGAGCTCATGAAGTAGGTATCCGTAAAATATCCGGAGCATTAAAAAGGGACCTTATTTTCCAGTTTTTAACAGAGTCGGCATTATTGAACCTGATTGCGCTCATAATAAGCTTTACCGGTGTTTTTCTTTTACTTCCTTTCTTTAAACAGGTTATGCAGAGCCCGTTACAGATTGATTATTTAACCGTTTTACTTCTCTTTTTTATTCTGCTGGTAACAGGAACATTATTCACCGGATTCCTTTCATCCATATACATTTCACAGTTTGCTCCCAGCCTTGTTCTGAAAGGGAAGATCCCGACCGGATCGGGATGGATAACCCGGCTTAAGAATTCTCTAGTGGTTTTCCAGTTTACTATTTCTGTTATTCTGATTATCGGAACAATCACCATTTTCCGCCAGGTTAAATATATGCGCTATCATGACCTGGGATTTAACATTGAGGGATTAGTTGTCCTCGACGGGCCACGGATACTCAGGGCAGATTCATACGAATCATATATGAACAATCTTGAATCATTCAAGAATGATATCAGATCTCTATCCATGGTCAGCAGTATCTCAGGCTCATCGAGTGTTCCCGGTACAGAAATTAAGTTATCGCGTGTATTTGGAATACCTGTGGAGGGGCGTAATACTGAGAAAAAGATTGAAATGTATTATGTTGATAATCAATTTTTTGACACTTACGGTTTGACTTTAATAGCAGGTAATAATTTTGGTGCAGCAATAAGGGAGGAGGCAAATAACATTATCATAAATGAATCTGCACTTCCTTATTTTGGTTTTGAAGATGCAGCAAGTACTGTCGGAGATATTCTGAGAGGAGGTAATCAGGTGGTCACTGTAAAAGGGATCGTTAACGATTTCAATCAGCAATCATTGAAAGAATTACCGCGTCCGATAGGATTTCTCAATCAGCCGGCAAACCTTTTTTATACTATTAAAGCCGAAATGACAGATATAAGCAGGCTTATTTCTGATCTGGAGAAGATATGGATCTCACACTACACTGGGAATCCTTTCCATTACTTTTTCCTGGACGATTTTTATGATGAACAATACCGGGCAGAGCAACGTTTCAGCGGATTATTCCTTGCCAGTTCCCTGCTGGCTATTATCATAGCCTGTCTTGGTTTATCAGGCTTATCGGCTTATTCAATTACCCGGCGCACAAAGGAGATCGGTATTCGGAAGGCTAATGGTGCAGGGATCTCAAGGGTAATGATATTATTAAATAAAGACTTTGTTATCTGGGTAACTGTTGCCTTTATCATTGCCTGTCCCGTTGCCTGGTATGCAATGAACCAATGGCTCCGGAATTTTGCATACAGATCAGACCTGAGCTGGTGGATCTTTGCACTTGCAGGGATCATAGCACTGGTGATTGCTTTATTGACTGTCAGCTGGCAGAGCTGGCGTGCAGCAACCACTAACCCGGCGGAGACTTTACGATATGAATAGAATATACATTTCTCAATTTTCGAATTTCAATTCCCTGGTTCTTAACAAATTGTGATTCTCAACCTCAACCATTATCAACTAAGCAAAATCTCCCCACCTCATCCCTGGGCCACCAGCGATTTGAAATTAACCAGATCTTTCTGTATGGCCGGGTCGGTGAGGTCTATGGTTTTTTTCTGATCCGCAGCCATATAACTGGCCTGGACCAGTTTTGTTAATTCCAGTTCGAATTTCCAGTCTAACAGGTGTTTCTTATTGTTGAGAAAAGCATGGGCAGTGTCCCTGGTTTCATCCATATAACCGTACAGGTTAGCTTCATTGGGTTGTACGGCCATCAATCCCTTGGTGGCTGTGGCCTTTTCCAGTGCTGCTTCAGCATTGGCAACCGATTCAGCAGCCTCATCCGCAATAAAAATCTCCAGTGAGGAACGCAGTGAATTGACTTCAAAAGTATAACCGGGTCCCAGGCCTTCCATCAGCAGGCGCAATCCCTATTTATCATACATTCATGAGTTGGAAAACCGGCCTTTCACTATCTGGCTGGTTTCAGGATTACGAAAGGTGATGATACCGGTACAAAAATCCTCTGCCGGTATTTTATGGTAATCCACACCCATCTTATCCACCAGTTTTTTCCGGAAGTTCGGTTTTCCCCACTTTAGAGGGGAGATATCACAGGAGACTGAAACAGGCTCCAGGAAATTTACAGGTTTCCCGACCGGTGTAAGCACATACCAGGAAACTGTAATTCTGTAACAACCCATATCTGCCAGCACACCACCGCCCTGGCGTGTTGGATCCCAAAACCATGGTTCATGTGGTCCGCTGTGCTCTTCCGAGCTTCTTGCAAGGGCAATTGGTCCTATTGTACGCTGTATTGGTTCCAGCTGGATCAACGCGTTGTTTATAGATTTCATATGGATCTGGTTCTCATGATAGGAGGTGTTGAGATGAGCCTCGCCGGCCAGGTCCACCAGTCTTTGTGCCTCTGCGACAGTTCGTGCCAGTGGTTTCTCACAAATAATCCCCTTCAGCTCAGCACCTGCCTTTACTGCATCTACAATTTCTACCATGATTTCAATACGAGCATAATTCGGTGTATAGATTGCAATAGCATCACAGTTATTACAAAGCTCCCTGATACTGTTATAAACTGTGCACCTGCCAACACTATACTTAAGTACGTGTTGCCGAAGATCCCTGGACCCTTCTTTTGAATATACACCTGCCTGCCGAATCCGCCTTATGCAGAGCAGGCATGTATTCAGCTGATTCCTGCCTGCTGGCAGGCAGGTAAACGCAGATTCCGCAGAATTTAATGCGCTGATTTTTAAATAACTTGTCCGCCTCAGGGGGATCTGCGAAACCTGCGGCATAATCTGCGATAATCTGCGGGAAGCCTTTAAAATCTTTTTGATCGATGTCAATCCATTTTTGCTATGTTATGACACAGCCCCGAATTGATTCCCTGGTTTATATTTCCGGTTCTCAGTTCAGGGTTCAAAAAGACGTCGTTTAATTACTCAATTTATTAAAATGATACCTGTCTGGTTTTCAGTTTTAAGTCCCGAGTGCTATCTGGATTGGATTTCAGTCTTAGAAAACTACATCGGTAAGCTGGCAGATCTCAAAAATTAGGAATTTTCCAATAATCTGTAAAATGTTCCTTGATATACAGATAATCACCCCCATATAAAGATTTTGTATTTAGAAAATTTCTTAATTTAGTATAAACTAAAAATATTGAAATGAAAAAAAATCGCATTTTCTTCGCCTTGTTTGTTATTGTGATTGTTTGGTCATGTCAGAAAAGTGAATGGCACCAGCTTTTCAATGGTAAAGATCTTACAGGCTGGGAACAGGTAGGTCCCGGTGAGTTTGTTGTTGAAGATGGGCTCCTGAAGACAGTTGGCGGTATGGGTATGATACTGTACCCTGCTGAAAAATTCAGTAATGTAAATATCCGTATTGTTTATAAGGTGCAGGATAATGACTGCAATTCGGGAGTGTTTATCAGAATACCTGAAAAACCAGCAGACGAATGGGAGGCTGTCAATACCGGGTACGAAGTTCAGATAGACAATGGAACTAGACATGTTGGGGGTGATTATCATTGCACCGGTGTATTGTATTCCCTGACCAAGGCAATGGCTCATCCCCAGAAGGCTCCGGGGGAATGGAACACAATTGAAATAACCCTCGACAGTGCCAGGACCATTGTTTTTGTTAATGGGGAAAAGGTAACTGATTTTATGGAGGGAGATAGTATGCCTCCGAAAATAAGGGATTTTGAACCGGACAGAGGACCAAGGCCCATCTCTGGCTATATTGGTTTACAAAATCATGATTCCCTGTCGACTGTTTATTTTAAGGAAGTTGCTGTAAAACCTTTAGAATAATGGGAGGAGTTTACAAAATCCCTCCTGGATAAATCTTCTTTTTTATCAGATTAATTGTAAAGTTATCGACCTTTCAGGTTTTATCCGACCTGAGAGGTCCGTTTCTGTCGAGAGAATTTTTGTATTTCATTACTCACCGGGAGACTTCGAATCAACCGGTGAGTGTTTTTTATAAACGTTTTCACCCACAAGTGGGAACTAACTTGGGACTTTTGCGAAAGTCCCTAATTAAATGACAACGTATTTATACCATTATATATAATAAAAATTAAACCACATTGATAATAATACCTTGCAACTTGCCTTTCTGACCGGGATAGGCGGGAAACCTGCAACCGGCAACCTGAGTTACATAGATATTATTTAATTGTAAGTTTATTTAGTTACAAGAAACTGGCAAAATGACAAATCTTTAATGTTTCTGATTATCATTCCTGCTTATTCCTGACTGATTTGAAGCTCCCTTTTAATTTTTTCTGTATCCACATCCATTATCCATATATCATTATTCCCGAACCTGGTGCTGTTGAAGGCAATACTTTTTCCGTCGGGTGACCATACCGGTCCTTCATTGTGGCTGTTTTCCGTGACGGTAAGCGGTAATGACCTTCCACCGGCAGATGGCATGATATAAAGCCCGAGGTATCTCCCTGTCATAACTGCATAAATAAGCAAAGAACCATCTGGAGAAAGGGCAAGATGCCGGTAAAAATTTTCCTGCTGTACAGGGATATTTGTTTTGTGCTTACCATCCGTGGATATTCTCAGGATTGTACATTTCCTGGTTTGCAGGTCCATAAGTGCTACAAGTATACTGTTGCCGTCGGTCCACCAGCCTCCAGGGAGAGGCAGCTTACCTTCTTCCCGGAATATGCTGTTTAGCTCACCTGTTTTAATATTAAAGATACAAAGTGACATTGCTTTTCTTTCAACAAATGCAATCTGTGAACCATCGGGTGACCAGCAGGGCAGACCGCCATTATAAATGATAACCGAATCAGGAAGGAATTCAATGACCTCTCCTCCGTTGGCCGGTATCATTTTTATATTGTTTCCAGTATCTGCATCAAAAACAATATAACTTCCATCGGGCGACCATCTAGCATGCTCGGCGATGCCATTAAAAATCTGTGTTGCCCCTGTTCCATCCCGTGAGACTTTCCACAGGCCATTTTTCCCAAGTGTATCATATCTTTCCGTGTACTGGTACACAAGGTATCTTCCGTCAGGAGACCAGGTGGCAAAACCTTCCCGGGCATATTCGAGGGTTAGGCGCCGCACATTAAACATATCCTGGGCAGATAAGCTTATGCAGCATATATATAATGCTGTCAGAAGTGCAAAAATGTTTTTCATGGGATATAAAAATTATATGAGAAATAAGAATTTCTATTGGTTTAATTTACTAAAATCCCGGGATAAATCCAATGAAGCCGGAAAGAAATAAAAACTGTTGCAGGATATGCTCTCTGTATCTTTATGAATTTATTCTTCTGTTCCTTTTATTGGTATCACCGCCTCTTTATAGCCGGCCAATCCTTTCTTTGTGAGACCCTGGATGACGATTTTATAATCCGATATATCGTCGGAGGTATAGAAACTTACTGTAGCATATCCGTTTTTGTTCGTAACAATCTCAGGATTCCAGTAGAGAAGATTCCTGTAATCCGGAATCATGCTGATGGAATCATTTTCAATAGAATAATCGGGAGTATTAAGAGATACCGGGTATTGGGCAAACAGATAGGAATTTCGTATTGCATAGGTTGGCAGATCAAAATGTCCGTATTCAGCCTTTTTGGTGATCAAATTGATAATGCTGAAATAGAGCTTATCACCGATGATATACCAGTTTGACATCACTTCAATCCTTTCAATATCAACAGGATCCAAATATATGATCACAGGATTGATGTCCAGGACAGGAACACCGTCGAGCAGTAATAATGGCTCCCCGGATAATGGCTGATTGGATAAGGGATCAATAACAGCTAAATTGAAACTGCCTCTTCTTCTTTTTATGTTTACTGATTTTACCAGCTCAACGAAAAGTTCCTCAACGGCAGGTAACCGGATATAATCTTCCAGAAGTATTATTTCATCCTGAAGATCAAAGATATTTGGTATTTCATACGCGGAGATATCAGGCTGGTCCGGTATAATTTTACCGAAAGCATCCTGTATCTGCAGATTAACCATAAGTTTTTCCAGGTATCTGACAGTCTGTTCATCCGGACGGAATGGTACAGGCTGAATGTTCCCAAATTTTTCAGAAAAATCATTATCAAGAACAATCCTGTACTGTTCAGGATTGTTCTCCGGCATCAATATGATATCTTTCCTGCCATACTGTTCAAGGACCTGAAAATGGAATTCACCGTTGGTTCCGGATTTAATGTTATAAAGCTGTACATTTTTACCGGGTATTGCCAGGAACATCCTGACACCAGGAGCAGGATATCCATTCTGGCCGTTAATGATTATCCCGCTGATGATATTGCCCCGGTTCTCAGGTTGGATCAGGCGATCACCCTTCAGGTTCCCGGTTTCATGACCTGTATTATCCATGGAAGCATATATAACAGAAAGGATCTTTTCCATCATTAAGGAATCATATTCTGCAAAAGGAACCTGGTCATCCGGGGGCAATGAATAACCCGGAAAGCACGATGTGTGGTACAAGTACTGATAAATATTTTTATGATACAGGTTAACCTGTCCATCTGATCTGTAGACCGAAACAGACAAATCCCCGGAAACAGGTTGTTCAGATGAATCGGTTGTTTTTATTGTAAGTATGACCTTATCCCTTGTTATATAATGTTCCCTGTTCTGTTGAATAGCGATATTGAATTTTTTGGATTCGTCCGTTACATTGCTATTAATTACAGTCCTTTCCACCGGATTCTGCAAAACCGGTAAATTCAGTGGAAACTCTTTATAACCGCCATTGTAATTGGTTATGATCCTGAACTGGTCATTCAGCCGGGGTGTAAATGACATCAGACCAAATCCGTATTTATATGTATGAAAGGATGTTATGGTATCACCTGATGTGGTGACCACCCATCCTTCCAGGTCTGTTCCATTCCCTGATTGATCCATAGCACGAAAGGCGACATAATTATTTTGTCCGGGCACCAGGCGGTTCTTTTCAGCATAAAAATGAATGTTAAAATCGGGGGATTTTCCGGTTTGATCGCTGATTGTCTCCAGGGGTAAAAAAGGATTAACAATATATATCCTGTCAAAAAAGTAATATTCGGGATCAAAGTTGGTCATCCACCTGGTATATGCCCGCAGATAATATGTTCCTGTTTGAATTGACCTGGGTATATAAATGGATCCAAAGCCTGTTCCTTCCGTTAATCTGACTTTCTCAGAAAGGATGGGTTTGTTCTGGTCATTCAGAACCTCTATGTACATGACCTTGCTAACATCAACCGGCAGGTTGAGGGTCTGGTGAACGCAATACCCTTTAAACCATATCGTTTCACCGGTGAGATAAATTTTTCTGTCGCAATGCAGGAATATTTTTTCCCGGTATGCAGATTCTCCGGGTGTTGAATAGGTTTGATCCGTAGTTATTCGCTCATACTGACAAAACCCTTGAGAACTGAAGAAGGGAAAGATCAGGATTAGGATACAGGAAATAAAAGTAGCAATATTACTTCGGGTTAGGTTCAAGTTGACGTCTATAAAATTTATTCTCTTTGTAAATAAACTAATTAATTTGCTGTTCTCTGGATTTACACCCCTTTGGGGAGTTGTGTCATAACTTCAATTTAAGGCTTCACGCAGAGCACACAAAGTTTTCGTTAAGACCACAAAGTATTGGTTAACAGATATGTATTCTTTGCGCACTTCCTATTTCCTTTGAGATCATTGCGTGAAATTTTAGTAATGACACAGCCCCAGGGGGTGAGTCCATCTCACCAGAAATCCGGTTTTATATTTGATCCGGACCTGGTACAGTCACAGCAATCAAAGTCCCATGTCAACCCCATACCTCTGGTAAAGGGATCAATGGATGTCCAGTCCGTCTTGCAATAATAATAATAATCAAACCGGGACGGTTTCATTTCGGTCTCCGGAATAATATAATATTTGTGCCTGCATTCTTGAAATTCGTTTTTTACCCTGGAATTTATGGGTACGTCATCATGTGTCAGGAAAATTCTTTTTTCTGCAACGGCCGCTGCCTCAAAGAATCCTATTACCGGTGATTCAGGATCATTTACATTATACACATTACCGGTAAATTGCACCGGCTGGCTATCAAAGAGGCTACCACGGTCCTGGCTCGATTTTTTCAGCTGATCCCAGAAAGCATAAGCCTCCCTGCTCAGAGAATATTGTTTAACCAGGATGCTGTATCTGATACCCAGACGGTTGGTCTCCAGGGATACAAAATGTATGGGAAATCTCTGAATTACACTGGATTCCAGTTTTTCATTTGAAATAATCATAATATCAGTAGATTGTACCGTTCTCCAGCATCGGCCTAAATCCTCGTTTCTGGGCACCAGTTCACCATCGAATATGTAATACCTGGAGGGATAAGGCACGGTGAATTCCCACGTTTCTTCAAAATCAAATCTGTAGAAATGGGTATAGTTCATCGGATCATAAGTGTCAACATATATATGAAATCCTTCCTCCATTCCCACCTCTCCGGGATTTGAACCGAATTCTGCATACACCGTATCTATCTCGGGTACATTTATCAGGGTCACAAAGTCAGATTCATACCTTTGTTCATTTTTTGTTATCACGAATAACTGGTAACTCATACCGACAATTCCTCTGAAGCCAGGATTATCAGAGCGATACTCACCCGGAGATGCCTCATAAAAAGTGGATGTATTTCCCATATTATCCTGAATAAAAACTGTAGCACCGGTTTCCGGATTTTTTTCTTGTTCAGGATAGGGATAGCTCTTTGACATACTGAGCTGATTTGTTCGTGATAAGCTGACAAGGGTAAATTCCGGATTATCTGTCAGGAGCCCGTCTATGGTCAACACATCCTCATACCTCGTGATCTCGGGATCATAAGGGAAGATACAGGCTGTGCTGATAATAACGAGTATTAAGAATATGATGTATTTCAGCAGTCGAATCATGACTGGTATTGTTTATTTAACAATCCATCCTGGGATACTCACCCCCCTGTATCCCCTCTCTCTTGAGAGAGGGGGTTAGGGGGTGAGTCCTAAAACTTAAAATTATATGCAAGCGTAAAAATGGGCCGTGCATATATGGATAATAAATATCCTCTAATAACTCCTCCTTTACTGACATAATATACCGAATAAGCATTTTTCCTTCCCGTCACATTATAGATTGAAAATGACCACGAGCTGTGAGCAAGCTTTTTTGCTTTAAGGTTTCCTTCAATATTTACAGAGATATCCCAGCGGAAATAGTCCGGTATCCTGAACTCATTTCTCTGAGAATAGTAAAGCCATGCAACGTTTCTGAAATAGAATTCTGCTGCCGGGTATGTTACCGGACGACCCGTGGTATATGTCAGGTTGTTGGTCACACTGAATCTTCGGGTATGTCTGTAGTTCAGTAAGAATGACAGGTCATGGGGTTTATCATGGATCGCAGGGTAATAATTACCTTTATTTATCTCTTCTTCAGGAAATTTACTTTTTACCCTCATCAGGCTTTTTGATAGCGTATAACTTATCCAGCCGTTAAATCTGCCATGGTCTTTTCTCAGCATGAGTTCTATTCCGTATGCTTTCCCATCGCCGTTAACCAGGTCGGTTTCAATATGTTTGTTCAGTAATAATTCAGCTCCCGGTTTATAGTCAATAATATTTTTGATTCTTTTATAATAAACTTCCACCGAACCCTCTATGGTGTTTTGTCTGAAATTTCTGTAATATCCTGCAGCGATCTGATCAGCTGCCTGGGGAGGAATATTCGGATCGCTCATTTTCCAGGTGTCGGTAGGTGAAATAACCATTGTATTGGACAGCATTTGAAGATGCTGGCGTGTTTTGTTATAGCTCAGCTTGATTGAACTCACAGGACCCAGGACATACCTTGCCAGTAACCTGATCTCGGGCCATGCATATGCTTTGATGATTTTGCCTTTGGAATAATAAAGGGTATCTTTAATATTATATATTGTATGTGGTACATCATCAACATATTCAAAAACGGTTTTTGGCCCGAGGAAGAAAAAAGATGATATCCGGATCCCTCCATATAATGAAAGATCCGGAGTAATATTATACCGGTCACTGAAAAAGATTGATGGTTCGAATCCTTTCTCGTCTTCCATAAAAATACCATTAACCTGTGATTCAATGCCCTTTGGGGAATAACTTCCCGGATTTATTGTGTACGATATCGCGCTTGCTCCAAAATTTATTCTGTGGTCAGGGTCAGGCAACCATGTTAAATCTGTTTTGAGTTCCCTGTACCTGATATTAAAATCTAACTTGTAGCTGTTTACACCTGATTTGAAACTTGAAATCTGGTACTCATAATGACTCAGGATAGCTGAATTTACCGAATAAAGTTTATTTCCCAGTTTATGTTTCCATTGTACTACTGTATTCCAGTTAAGATATTTATAAGATGTTTCCGAAGCAAGGGTAAAGAGATCTTTGCTGTAATATGCTGATATATCAAGTGTATTATTTGCATTTATTTCATTATTACATCTAGCGTTAATATCATGGAATGAAGCATTGCTGTTCCGGATGTCCGGATCTTTTATCTTTTCAAGTATCCAGTCGGAATATGTTGTTCTGCCACCGATCAGATATGAACTTTTTCCACGTGTCAGAGGTCCTTCAATCATAAGTTTTGCAGTGATGGGGCTAATTCCGCCGTTTCCGCCGAATTCGAGCTTATTCCCACTTCTTGTATGGATATCAAATACGGAAGAGAGCCTTCCACCATACTCAACAGGTATCCCTCCTTTATAGATCTCAAAATCCTTGATAACATCAGGATTAAATACAGAGAAAAATCCAAACAGGTGAGAGGTATTGAATATGGGTGCCTCATCTATCAGGATCAGATTCTGGTCGGTTGCTCCCCCCCTGACATTAAACCCGGAAGTACCTTCACCAACAGACTCCACACCGGGCAGCATGGTAGCTACTTTGATAATATCAACCTCACCCAGTACTGCCGGTATTTCCCTGATAGATTTGACTGTGAGTGTGTTCATGCCCATCTGGCTGCCAATTACGTTATCACTGCGTTTTCCTTCAATGACTATTTCACGAAGCCTGAATAACCTTTCCTCCATATTCATATTCAGTGTCCCATCCGATTGGATTAATACGGGCTGGTTGATTTCTGTCATACCGATATACCTGAATGTGAAGTTATACCGGCCTGTCGGGATCCTGAGGGTATAATGCCCGTAGACATCCGTTACAGTCCCTGTTTCCAATTCTTCAATATAAATGGTTGCGGCAATGATCGGCTCACCTGTTTTCGATTCCCTTACATACCCTGATACTTCAGCATCCGCACCGGATAATTTTTTTGCAGGGTCACCAATCACAATGAGATGAATATCGTCGCCCTGTCCCAGACCCCTTTCCTCCTTTTTCTGGAAATCGGAAACCATAGTCCTGTCTTCTGACACTTCTTCATCCGGATAGACTCTTATAATCTCAGCCTGGATCCTGTAGTTTTTGGTAATGAAGATATTCCGGTATGCATCTTGAAATACAGACAGACCATGCACAGATAGGTTTTTATCCAGGAACTCCAGCAATGATATACTTTCCCCTTCATGAGACAATGTCAGGGTGTCAATCCAGGAGGGTTTGCAGTAACAACGGATATCGTATTGTTCCTGTATATCTCTCAGATAGTCAATAACAGGAATATCGGTAAATCTTTCGGCAACAATGATCTCATCCTTCTGGGAATAAATCCCGGAGGGAAAAATAATTAATGCGGCAAGTGCAAAAATTAAAAACCGCATAAACCGGTTATTATGGTATTATACTGTTGTAATGTTCAATCATTCCGGTTATCTGCTGATCCGTTGCATTTTTAACATTACGTACGCTGTTTTTTCTGCGGTATTTTTTTAACTCACTCTTCCCGTCAGCAAGAATTCTGTATAGCGTAAACCGGTTTTTAAACTTGTGAAGCTGATTGTCTTTCAGGATGAATCGGGTAATGTTATCATCTGTATATCTCCCGTAGGGATATTCCTGGTGTGCCAGGGCTTCAATTATTTTTTCATGCCGTTGGACCAGGTCTATCTTCCCGGAAAAAAGTACTTCAAAATATTGTTTTTCAGGGATGTTAATACCGGTTGATGGATCCAGCAGGATAAATTGATGTTCCTCCAGTGTGAAGGCAGTAGTGTGATTTTTATTTAAAACAAGTTTCATTATCCCTCCATTTTCAAACTCGTCTATTAACAAAAGATAATCCTGGAAGATATCATAATTGAGTTTAATCCCGGTAAAGGTTGTTCCCCTGACAGTGACAGAACCGGTCATCCCGGCCGGATCTTTGAAAAAAGGATTGCCTGCAGCTGAAATATTTGGTTGAAAATATACCCTCCCATTGACCAGCCGGATGTCCTTACCATATATTGCATCAGATATATCTGTTAATTCCTCAATCTGTTCATCAAGTGTTTTAATCACTTCCTCTGTATCCAGCTCCTGAGCATATAATCCCCTGGAAATAAAGAAGAAGGAAATGACTAATATGATCCGGATAATCTTCATTCGGAAGCTGCCTTACTTTTCTAAAGTTAATAAATTGTTTTGGTGGTTCTACTTTAAATCGAACCTTTTTTTAAAAATTGTGAAGACCTGCAGAGCCCGGTTTTCCAGCCGGGACTGATATGGTTCCTGGTTCTCTGTTCCTGGTTTTCGGTGGGAGTGAGTTAGGGTGGGAGATGTGACAGCAACGCTTTCCGGCCGGGACATCATGGCCATCGTTGAGAGAAGCAGAGCACATTCCAAAAGCTATCGGGATAGTTGAAAACTCCATTCTATTTAAAAGAATTCCTCGATCTTATTTACAGAATTGAAGATATGAATAAAGAATAGCTAAAGAGAGTGATCAGTTCAAAAAATAGAGTATGAAAAAGATCTTCATAGACCTGTTCATTTTAAAATAATCTTCTTGTTGTAAACCTGTTCTCCGGTCAGAGCCTGTATAATATAAAGGCCGGAGGGTAAAGTTGAAGCCGGCACCCTTATCATATTCCCGGGATTTGTTGTGAAATGCACCAGAGAACCAGTAATATCATAGATCCGGATTAATTGAATGGTTGTATGCTGGTCTGAGGTTATAACAAATTCACGGTTTTGATTCTGAAAAACAGTAAACGGTATAACAGGGGGGGAAGGGAAACGGGTAACTTCTGAAATGCTGTTAAATACCAGTTTATCTATATTAAATAAGGGCTTTGAAAGAACAGTAAATCTCATGATCTGTTCACCGGCTGAAAGATACAAAGAGGTGGAAGCACTTTTTGTATTCAGCCAGCTGTAAGTAACAGGCACTGATAAAGTATCTGATTCAACCTCGCCAATTTTTAATTTAAAGGTACCACCACCTTCCAGTGAAGCCAGGTAAACATTTATTTTAAAGGTATCTTCCTGCTCCACATCTACAGTATATTCATACCATTCACCGGGAAGGGCATTGCCAATATGGAATCCATCGCCCAGCCTGTCATAAATATCAACGCTTTCATCCGGCCTGTAAGCACCTGTTATATTGGGGTAGTCTGCATCATGATACGTAAGTCCTTCACCTCCAATGTCGAAGTCTTCAGCCTCAACCGTACCAGGAATTTTAATAGGTACACCCAGGAATAATTCCCTGACCTTCGGGACATAAACCGGCATGTAGATCCTGACAGGGTAAGAATAGAAATCTTCACCAGCATTATAGTGCGCAATAATCCGGTAATGATGGTACATGTTTTCCGGAGGATTAATATCATGATAACTACTACTATCTCCCTTTAATGAGGCAATTCTGGCATAATTGCCGGATGGCGATCTTCGTTGAATATAAATACTGTCATAATCTGTTACCGGATTTGTCCACGTTAAGTGAATGATCGTATCCTGAAGAAGATTCAATATTGGATTTGCAGGCGATTGGGATGATGAGTAAATCAAAATATCCTTTATTTCATTCCATTTTCTGGTGTCTCTTTCGAGTATTTCGTATTCTCCATTCATGCCATTGTCCCATGCACAGTAAGCAAACCCGTGTCTTTGTGCAAGGATCACATTGAAGAAGTAGTTTTTCATCCGTGAATTATAATCACATTCTTTTACTGCACCGAATTCACCAAATAAAACAGGGATATTATTTATATCCGACCAGTTCTCAATATTCTCAAATGTTGCATTTAAACTGCTTATGTCATATGAAGTGCCCCATGTGCCCTGTCCCAGCTGTGCGAAATGGTACGTGGTATATGCATGGAATGATCCGATGCTATAATCATCATCCGGTATAGCCGCGGTGAGAAGTTCATCCGATCCTCCCCAGTTATGTCCCTGAAAGATTACAATTCTTGTTGGATTTGTTTTTCTTATGATTGAAAGGATATGCTGATGTAAATCATCATTTTGTTCTTTTTTGAGACCATACGGTTCATTCAATACTTCAAAAATGAGTTTTTCCGGTTTATCCTTGAAATGTACCGATATTTGTGACCAGATACTGTCAAAACGTTCCCGGTGAATCGGATCTTTATATTTAATACTATCCTTGATCCAGTCGTCATGATGGGAATTGATGATAACGAAAAGGTCTCTTTCGAGTCCCCAGGTTACTACTTCCTCAACGCGTAGCAGCCATGTTTCATCTATTTTATATGGAGATGTATTCCCGGTATGTTTATCCCATCTTACCGGTATTCTCACACAATCAAAT
>LJUQ01000087.1 GCA_001304505.1 Bacteroides sp. SM23_62_1 | reverse complement strand
GGGAGGAACATGAATGGATTCCAGGTAAAGAGGATGGTCGGGATCGCATAGTGTATCTCCCGTCTTTGTTAATTTCATACCAACCAGCGCAACGATCTCTCCGGGTCCTGCCTCATTGATCTCTATACGCTCTTTGGCACGGATCTTCAGGATCCTGCCGGCTCTTTCATTTTTGCCCTTTGTGGCATTCAACAGCTGCATACCACTTTTAAGTGTTCCTGAAAAGATCCTTATAAAGGTCTGCTGCCCTACGTACGGATCATGGATAATCTTAAAGGCCAGTGCGGAGAATGGATCCTTGGGTGAAGGACAACGGGTATGTGATTTTTCAGGATCATGGGTATCTATACCAACAACAGCACCAATATCAGCAGGGGAGGGGAGATAGTCAACAATAGCATCCAGCAGTAACTGGATCCCCTTATTCTTATAAGCTGCACCACAAAAAACAGGTGTAATTAACAGCTTGAGTGTTGCTGCCCGGATGGCTTTTTTTAATTGTTCTGTTGAAATTGGTTTTTCATCAAGATAAAATTCCATGATCTCATCATCAAATTCAGCAAGCTTCTCGATGAGTTGATCATATGCTGCTTTGCATTTCAGTTTATAGGCCTCCGGAATTTCCACCTCAATTCTCATGAAATCATGGAATTCATAAGCCTTGCAGTTCACAATATCGATCATGCCACTGAAGTTCTCTTCTGAACCAATTGGAACCTGAAGTGGTATCGCATTGGCATCCAGGTATTTATTCATCTGAGAGATAACTTCATCAAAGTCTGCTCCCGTCCGGTCCATTTTATTGATGAAAGCAATCCTTGGCACCCGGTACCGGTCTGCCTGGTTCCAGACAGTCTCGCTCTGCGGTTCTACTCCGCCGACAGCACAAAATACGGCTATCATACTATCAATAACACGTAGCGATCGTTCTACCTCTATTGTAAAATCTACATGTCCAGGTGTATCGATAAGATTAATCTGGTGGTCCTCCCATGAACAGGTTATGGCAGCCGATGCAATGGTTATACCACGTTCCTGCTCCTGCTTCATGAAATCCATGGTGGCCTGACCGTCATGTACCTCACCTATTTTACGGGTTATTCCGGTAAAATAGAGAATCCGTTCCGTTACCGTTGTTTTGCCTGCATCAATATGTGCCGCAATACCAATGTTTCTGAGTTTATTTAAAGGCATAGGGAATTATTAATTTTGTCTAAAGAGGCTGCGAAATTATTGATTATTTAGCAAGTTAAGAAGAAAAACGGAAAGATAATTAGTAAGACTAAGGCCCACCCTGTGACAATTGTGACCTTGTGATTCTGCAATCCTGTTACCTTGCGACCATTAAATACAATGAGGCACTCAGGTAATTCCTCAAAATAATTTGATCTACAGTGGATTAAAATCCGCTGCATACTTCACACACTGGTCCCAGTCGCTGGCGTAATACTTCCTGATTTCTTCCAGGGTTTCCGATGGAATGCGCACTTCATTTCCCAGGTTTGAGCCTGGAATTAAATACGCAAGATAGAGGGTTGAATACCTGATAATATTAGGTATCAGACCTCTGATAGCCCGAATGGTTTTATTGGTTCCTTTACGTTTTCTCCGGATATCTATCTTCTTACTCAATTGATAGATGACCCTCAGCTGTTTTTCATTATAGGAGGAATGCCTGTGGGAGAGGTTAATCTTGTTTATATCATAGCTGGCCCCGATATAAGTTGCAATTTTCCTGATGAATTCTTCGGGGTTATCCCGCAGATCATCATAAAAGAGTACATAGGGTTTATATTTGAAATGTTGCTCAAGTATTTTAATCAGTGGAAAGTAATAAAGGTCTTTCTGTTTCCAGTATCCATGATCGTTATGTATATCAAAAAAATCATGAAACCTCCATGGATTCCCATTTTTCACATATCTCCTGTACTGTGAAGCGATCCAGCTGTCGTGGTGTCTAAGGATAATAATCGTCCTGGTTCCAGGAAAGAAAGAAGAAAACTCATGGATATAATTCTCATAAAGCCTGTTATCCAGTTCTCCTGAAACGAGATATTTTTGATATTTACTCCTTGATATAATCCGGATAGATCTCCTGTATTTTGTTCTTTGTATATAATGAATATCTCTGAATTTTGGGAAAACATTATACTGGAGAAATGTTGAAGCAGCTTTTCCCATCCCTACGTGAAAATATATTTCCGGAGTGGTTTGTTTTTCCATATTATAAAGGAGGAGTTAGTAAGGATAAAATTACGAATATCTTAATAAATGTTATTTAGCTGCTTACTCTCAAAAACCTTTAGAGACCAATTGAAAGATTGAATCAGTTGAATCAACGAGGTCCCTCATCAGCCTCAGGCAGATTCGGGATGACCTTAATATAAAAACAATATGAGGATTTGTTATGACGATTATTGACAAGGATAGATGATTGATCGAAAGACAACTTTGTAAAGCATGCAACAGATCCCGAAATCACTTCGCTCTTCGGGATGACATCAATTCTTTCATCGACTTTGACTTGTAACAAATACAAGTGAAGCACCGGAATAAATTTTAAACTGTCAGACTGTTAAATTGTTGAAATATTCGTAAAAGTGTAAACGAATCCAAAGTGCTGGATTTTGTTTTAGCCGGTCCCGGCTAATTGCCAGTAGTGAAGAGTATCGGGATTAAACTGTTTATCTGTTATTTCACATTTAATAAATTAAACAAACTGGCCGTTTAACAGTTTAAAAATTTGCCCACACAACATGAATCATGATTACTTTAAAAATGAATTAGGACAGTTGTTGAGAATTATCACCCTATGCTATGAATATTATTTGCATCTTTGCACAATTAACAAATGATCTTTGCAATTAATACCTGGTTTGTTCGTTTATTCATCATGGGTATTGGATAACCGCGCTGAAAACCCTGTGTATAGAATCATGAACTTTTATAGGTTGGGTACAAGTTGACTGAGGGTGAGGATCATAATTATTGGATATATCATGTCCAGCAAAAAAAATTATAGGTACAGGTTACCAACGATCACATAAGGCACACTTTTTGTAAACAAATAGATATTATATTTATTCAGGAAAAATGGATATTAAGGTTAACGGGAAAGAACTACATGAACTCACAAAGGAAGAATTGTTCGAAGCAAACAATGAAATCAAACTTGCATTTGAAGAGCTAAAGCAGAAAAACATGCAGCGGTATAATGTGGGTGATAGGATCAGATTAGTCAAAGGATCTGAACCTTCAGAAGGTATCATCGAAAGCATAGGTAGCAGGACAATTGTTGTAAATGTGAGTGATAATAAGATGATTGTATCACCCCGGATGATTGAAAAAATAAATTAAACTTATCGAATGGTATAAATGTCCAGGCATGACCGTAACATTTACACCATTCGTATGATAAGCGTACAATACCCCTGATATTTACTTAACTCTGATGAAACGGTGGTATAAAACTGCATCAAGTTTATTCCATAATGCAGTATCCGGGTCCCAGGCTTCAATATATAATGCATGGTTATGGATTGAGTCATAGATTGCCTGATCCGGCCAGTATCCTTCAAGCATGAATTTAAATTCCGTGATTGTATCACCCTGAATTTTCCATAGTTTATAACCGGCATCGGGATAACCGATTTCGTCAATTGCCTGATTGACACGCTCAAGGGAAGCGAGTAACGCAGCTGGATCAACAGTTATTGTATCTATCCAAAAAGATACGCTCTTCAGCGTGTTTTCAAGTTTAGCGGTCTGAGGGGACTCTTCCTTCGATGGAGTACATGAAAAAGTCAGGATTACAAAGATTGTCAGAAATCCAGTTAAAATAATTCTTGTTCTCATGTTTAAGGTATTAGGGTTTAATTTGAAAATCATCAAGTTAATTAAAAATAAATAAAAAGAAAATAAATATCCATTTAAAGTGGATTGAACAAACGAATGGTGCTTAATTTAATTTTACTAATTTGGTAATTCTATCTGCATGGATATTGATCGGGGAGGAAGTTAATTATGTTTTATTTAAAAATCACGTACACTAATGCCGGATCATAAGTTGAGAACAGCAGTCATCGGAGTAGGCAAAATGGGAGAGATGCATGCCAGGATTTATTCGGAACTGGCTCAATCAGAACTTGTTGCTGTTGTAGATACAAACATGGAAAAGGCACGGGCTGCAGCTGCAAAATATCATTGCCAGGCATATAAAGACTACAGGGATATTCTGGAAAGTGTTGATGCAGTTACAATTTCAACTCCGACAAGCACCCATTACCAGATTGGTGCGGCTTTTATTAAACGTATGATACCGGTATTGGTTGAAAAACCTTTGGCAACCGATGTCAGGGAAGGCAGAAAGATAGTAGACCTGGCGAAGAAAAACAATACCATTCTTGCTGTTGGCCATTCCGAACGTTGTAATCCGGTTGTACAGGCCATGGAAAGAATGGAGATTGAGCCCCGGTTTATTGAAGCGATCCGTGTGAGCCCCTATCCATTCCGTTCGGGTGATATAGGGGTCATTCTTGATGTTATGATCCACGATATCGATATTATACTTTCCCTGATACGGAGTCCAATTAAGAAGGTAGATGCAATTGGCGTGAATGTGATCGATAAGAAAGAGGATATATGTAATGCAAGAATATATTTCGAGAATGGATCTATTGCCAGTCTGACGGCCTCCAGGCTGGCTTTCAGGACCGACAGGAAAATCAGGGTGTTCAGCCAGAAGGCCTATATGAGTGTTGATTTCTTTAAAAAAACAGGAATTATTATCAAAGCGGATCCCAATGTTGATGCCCTGAAATGGATAAGGGAAAAAAAGGAGGATAAGAATTTTAATCCCCTTACGGTAGAATGGCAGAAGCTATTAAAGATCGAAGAACTTCAGGTAGATGATACGGAACCCCTTCGACTTGAACAGGAATCTTTTCTGAATGCTGTAAAAGGGCAGAAAATCAAACCTGAAGTCACTGGAGAAGAAGGCCTTGCAGCACTTGAATGCGCGGAGAAAATTATCAAATCAATTCAAAAAAATCAGTGGTTCAGGTAAATGAATTTAAATTAAATGAACATATGTTCTTTATTTTTCTTACCTTTGCAGAAGTTTCACGGAATAATCAATCAAACAAATAACAGATGGTCAGATTAAAAGTTGATTATTTGTTTTTTCCGGATCGAAATCATTCTGAAGAATTATTCAATCCATGCCAAACAGAAGAAGATTCAGGCGGGTTATGATGCCACCAAGGATGGAAGGTTTTAAACCTTTCGGAATTCCTATGAAAAACCTGGAAACTGTAGTCCTTCTGTTTGAAGAATTTGAGGCTGTCAGACTAACCGATTATGAGCATCTCACACAGGCCCAGGCTGCCAGAAAGATGAATGTTTCACGACCCACATTTACCCGCATTTATGAGCAAGCCCGTAGAAATATTGCAAAAGCATTTGTAGAAGGAAAAGCTATATTGATACAGGGAGGGCATTATATAACAGATGATTACTGGTTCAGATGCAATGATTGTAATGAAGTTATGATCACCATGAAACCTGTCAAATATTGCCGGAAATGTGATTCTGAGAATATAATACAGCTTAATACAAATATACCTTATGTATAATCAAAGAAGAAAATCCGGAGAGGAAGAATATTGTATATGTGTTCATTGTGACACAAAAATACCTCATATCCGGGGCATTCCATGCAGGGAAAACAAATGCCCGAACTGTGGCAGGACTATGTTCAAGGAAGGTTCCTATCATCACATGTTGTTCCTGGAAAAAAAGGATAAAACAAAAGACAGAAAGAAAGATCTTTAATCGACCGCATTTGTTATTCTTCAATCACCATTCAATAAATATAAAATCATAAAAAAATTATAAAAAATTTATGCATAAAATGAACATATGTTCATTTAATTGATTATATTTGTCTAAAAAATAAAAGAATCATCATGATCGTTGCCGTACCATCATCTGGTAATACAATGGATTCAATTGTAAGCGAACGCTTTGCACGTTGTGCATGGTTTTATTTCTATAATTCTGATACGGGTCAGGAAGAATTTATTCAGAACACTTTGAAAGATATTCCAGAAGGGGCGGGGCCGCAGGTTGTCGAATTTCTTGCAGACAGAAAGGTCAATTCGATCTATGCAACGGAAGTTGGTCCAAAAGCTGAAAACTTATTAAAAAGATTGAATATTAACATAATACTTATCGAAGAACAAGAGACAATCGATAAAATAAGGTGTTATGCGATTGAAAAGGCTAAGTAATTGAATCATATTTTTTTTGTTGAGACGTGCCGCGGCGCGGCTCTACAGATTCCTAAGTATCAGTATCGTCGATTATTCGCACAACGTGTTAATAAAATAATAAACAATGTTTAACCAGGAAAATTAAAGAATTATGCCAGCAGGAGACAGAACCGGTCCATGGGGACAAGGTCCCCGTACCGGAAGAGGTTTAGGTTTCTGTGCAGGTTTTGATTCCCCGGGATATACCAGATCACCTGGAGGTGGCATGGGTATGGGAAGAGGTTTTCGTTTCAGGGGTGGCAGGGGAGTTGGCCGCAGGTTCTATGGAAGAAGGGGCGGGTGGATACCTGAATATTATCCCTATGATATTCCTCCATTTCCTGCGTATTACGAACCGTCCAGGGAAGATGAGCTGAAGTATCTGAAAGCAGAAGCTGACCAGTTGAAAAGGTACCAGAAAGATCTTGAAAAGCGGATTAATGATCTGGAAAAAAAGAATACTTCTGAACAAGGCTAAAAGACAATTTCACATGAAACAGGTTATTGCAATTCCGACTGACCGGAATTATTTATGCCAGCATTTTGGTCATTGTGAGACCTTTTCCATTTTTGAAACAGATGACGGAAAGGTGATGAATGAAACGCAACTTGTTCCCCCGCCTCATGCTCCGGGTATACTTCCGAACTGGCTTGCTTCGCATGGTATTACCCATGTGATTGCCAGTGGGATGGGACACCGGGCACTCACATTATTTGGTCAGTATAATATTCAGGTACTTGTGGGCGCAGCATTAAAACCGGCTAAAATACTTGTGGATGAATTCCTGAAGGGTAATCTGGAGACAGGGGACAACATCTGTGATCATTGAACTGGCCTCCGGAATCAGAATATCGGTGGTATGGTTGTTTTGTAAAACCATATGAACCAGAATCGTTATGATCATTGCAGTAGTAAGCGGAAAAGGTGGCACAGGTAAAACCACTGTCAGTACCGGACTTTTCTATTATATGCAGAAACATATTTCTGCTCCCGTGCAGCTGGTTGATTGTGATGCGGAGGAGCCCGATTGTCATATCTTTCTTGATGCCGCCCGGATTTCAGATATTCCCATTGCGGTAAGTATGCCCGAAATAGACAATAAAAGCTGCACTTACTGTGGGAAATGTAAAAAAGCCTGTGCTTTCAATGCCATTATCATGTTACCCTCTGCAGATTTCATTGAGGTGGTACATGATATGTGTCATGCCTGTGGTGCCTGTGCATACGTATGTCCTGAAAATGCCATTCATGAAATACCCGTTCAGATTGGTGAAATAAACTTTTACCGCCGGAAAGTTAATAATGATTTTTTTGAGGGCAGGATTAAGATCGGAAGCACCTTACAGACCAGGGTTATAAGAAAAACGCTGAAGCATTTGCAAGAGGGGGGCATAGTTATACTTGATGCTCCACCTGGTACCTCCTGCCCGGTTGTCGCCGTCGTGACAAAAGCAGATTATGTTTTAATGGTTACCGAGCCCACTCCCTTTGGATTGTATGATCTCAAACTGATGACCGAAACGGTAAAACAGGTAAACAAAAAACACGGTGTGATCATCAACAAAGCAGGATTAGGCTTTGATCCACTCTACCGTTTCCTTGATAATCATCATATTCCTCTGGTTGGGGAAATACCATTTAAAAGGGAATTCGCAAAGATTTGTGCGGAAGGAAAAATATTACCGGCTGAAGAGCAACAACTTGAAGAGATATTCGGCAATATAGTTGAAAATGTCCTGGATGGAAAGGGATACAACTGAAATAGCCATTCTCAGCGGAAAGGGTGGGACAGGAAAAACCAGTATTACTGCTGCTTTTGCTGCCATGGCAAAGGATATTGTTTTAGCCGACTGTGATGTGGATGCAGCTGACCTTCATCTGATCCTGCAGCCAGTGATACTCTATGAGGAGAGTTACGCAAGCGGGGTGAAAGCAGCCATTAATCCTGATCAATGCACGGGGTGCGGTCTTTGTATGGATCTATGCCGTTTTGATGCAGTTGAACGTATCAACGGACAGTATGCGATTGACAAATTTGCCTGTGAGGGATGTGGTCTGTGTATCATGGTATGCCCGGAAAATGCCATTAAATCAACGTTGTATCAAAACAATCGTCTTTATTTTTCACAGTGCCGGTTTGGACCTTTAATTTATGGAAAGGTTGGCATTGCTGAAGAAAATTCAGGCCGCCTTGTAGCCAGGATTCGTGAAGAAGCAAAAAAGAAGGCAAGGGAGGTTCAGGCAAATGTAATTCTTGTTGATGGACCCCCTGGTATTGGATGTCCGGCCATTTCTTCAGTGACAGGATCCGATGCCGTAATAGCTGTAACAGAACCAACAAAATCAGGATGGCATGACCTGCTGCGGTTGATCGAAATGATCAAAAGGTTCCATTCAAGAATATATGTGATAGTGAATAAATATGATCTTAATAAAAAGATAACGAAGGAGATAGAGGAGGGATTGAAAGAAAGAAAAATCCCTGTTATCGGGCAAATACCCTATGATGAACAGGTCATTCATGCATTAATAGCCGGTAAATCAATCCCGGAATATAGGAAAGAGCTCTCTATTAATCATAATCTCCGGACAATCTGGAATAAATTATTAAAAAAGATCGTTCCTGTAAAATTAAATTAACGTCAATTCGTCATAAAAGGTAAAGAAAACTACTTAAGACCATGATCGCATTTGGACCTGTTCCATCCAGAAGGTTGGGCAAAAGCCTTGGTATAAATAATATAATACCGGGTAAACAATGTTCTTATAGTTGTATTTACTGTCAGATTGGTAATACAAAAGTAAAACGGTTGGAACGTGAAGAATTCTATGAACCTGAGATTATTTTCCGGGAAGTGGAAGAACATCTGGGAAAACTGGATCAGAATCATACTCCTGATTACCTTTCCTTTGTGCCAAATGGTGAACCCACGCTTGATATTAATCTTGGCAAGGAAATCAGATGGCTTAAAGCCTTTCATATACCATTAGCTGTCATTACCAATGGTTCCTTATTATACAGGAGTGATGTTCGCAACGACCTGATGTATGGTGACTTGATATCTGTCAAGGCAGATGCAGCAACAGAAGAAATCTGGAGAAAAATCAATCATCCTGTTGAAAGGTTAAATTTCCGGAAATATCAGAATGGAGTAAAACGATTTGCAGATTATTTTTCAGGGAAACTGGTAACTGAAACAATGCTGGTCAGCGGGATAAATGATACAGTTGAACATATCCGGGAACTTGCTTCTTTCCTGGCCGATCTACAACCCGATATTGCTTACATTGCAGTTCCTGTCAGACCCCCTGCAGTTAAAAGTGTAAAAATACCTTCTGAAGAAATATTGAACAGGGCATACCAGCTTTTCACTGCTCACGGACTGAAAACGGAGATCCTCACCGGATTTGAAGGTACCAATACCGGGTTTACCGGTAACGCATGGGATGATATTTTAAACATTACTGCAGTACACCCGCTCAGGGAAGATTCCATACGCCGGTTGCTCCGGCAGGATAAAGCAGATTTTAACATTGTTGAGTCACTTATAGAACAGGGATTACTGGAGGCTGTAGCTTATAACGGCGAAAGATTTTACCTCAGGAAGTATCATATCTTATAATATTTTGATTGAAGCTTATTTCTGCTATAATTTATACTATAAATCTTTGCATCTCGAGACTTTTCCCATAAATTAGCTTCTAGATTAATATAACAACAATTTTTCAGGGATAGTGGAATCATCCCTGTTAAAATATAATCTAAAAACCTGATAATCATGGGAAAAAAAATAGTAGTATTATTTCTACCAGTTTTTTTATTTACCATCTCCTGCCAGCAAAGAGTTGATATTAAAAAAGAAAAGGAAGCAATCAAAGCCGTGATCATTGCTGAGACAGACGCTTTTGATAACCAGGATTACGATGGATTGGTAGAACATATGGTCCGTGACTCTACATTTATCAGGATGTCGACCGGTAAACATGAGCATACGGGGGTTGCCGGATGGGATAACATGGCTCACTGGTATCATGAATTTGCCACTGCTGATCTTTCGGACTATAAAGTAGAACGTGAGCAGTCGAACTGGAAAATTAAGGTTTACCCTGAATGTGCCTGGGTTGTTTATGACCAGATAACAAGGTATGTTTATAAGGGACAGAAAGATTACAGAACGACCAAAGAAATCCGGTTCCTTGAAAAAGTTGACGGCCGGTGGAAAATCAATTACCTTCATGTGATCTATTTATCCGGATATGAGAAAGATGAGTTGCTGGAGTACAGTTTGATTGAGGAACTGGAGGAGGAATAGGGATTAAGACACTGAGTGCATGACTGCCGGTCATGTATTCAATGGTTAGCAAATATTTTATACCGCATTATGCGATTGAAAGAGCTAAAGATTTATAAAGTAGATTTTTTTGTAGAGCCCTGCCATGGCACGGCATTAAATATTCATCATTATCAATATCGTCGATTTAATCACGCAACTCGTTATTTTATAATCAAATTATGAATGAAAAAAGACTGAATCTGTACCGGTGGATTTTATTATTAACCTGTATAATTACAGGTATCATTGGTGTGAATATTTCATATTATGATAGCTATGATCAGCCTTCAATAGTGAGAGATATAATAATTGTTGGAAGTATAATCATATTTGTCCTTCTCTGTATTTCAGTTTTATATAAAAGAAAAACACTTCCGGCAAAATTTAAAATGGTAATGTATTTTTCTTTTACAATTCTTGTTCTTATCCTGGTTTTACTTGAATATTTACCTTTATATAAGATAATTGATCCGGAATCCCTGTGGCCGATAAGCGATTCCGGCGCTATGATACTTGCATATATTACTGTTTTAAATTATCTAATATTAATCAACAGACTTGAAATCCTGATTCCTTCCTTTATCCTGGTGATTGTTACCGGCATAATAATCAACAGGTTTGGCCTGAATGAAGCTGCTTCTCCGGTATTGATAGGTGGTTTTATTTTGTCTGCTGCCGGATTTATTATTTTGGCTGTAAAGTCCTTTATATCAGTTCGTGAGAACAGATTTTTTGTTATCCTTTTTTCTGTATATTGTCTCATTATAACCTCATGTTATATTTTGTTTATGGTCAGGTTCACTGAATATTATCCCGCAAGATCAGCCACAATAGATACCATTGCAGTAATAATATTTCTTTTAGCATGCGTGGGATTATTGATCTCAATGCCTTTTTCAAATTATATCGGGTGGAAAAAAGAACACCAGAGCTTATTTAAAAGGGTTGTTTTGATCCCCCTGGTATTTGTTTTTATCATTTTTTCTTTGAAATACCTGCTTCCTGAAAATACTTACAGAAACTTGTTTTTCAGGCAATTCAGGGGAGATAAAATTCATTTCTGGATGTATGATTATGAACTTCCGGATTCTCACCAGTCAAAATAGATATGCCTCCAGTCACTCTCTTTTATTAAAAGTTCTCCAAAGATCTGTTTTTCGTCTACGAGACGGATAATTTCTTTTTCAAAGGCGGGGTATAATATTAGCTGATCGTGGTCGGTTAAAAGCAGATAATGACCATCCGGTGAAAAATCCGGGTGAATTCCGGGTAGTCTGGACAATGTTAAACCATTCCAATGGGTCAGCAGTGTATATTCGGTTCCGGTTGTAGTAGAAGCGAGATATCCTGTCTCCGACATATCGATCCCTGAATAGGTATAATATTCATCATAGGGGCATGCTTTACAATCCGCTGCATATTTGGTTGCCGATAGAAGTTTCCAGTCACTTTCTTCAGAAAGAATGATTCTGTATTCATAAAATATAGAATCGTGGTTTATAATACTATTATCCTGATAATCAGTATTTATTCCTGGTAATCTGGACACAATTACAGCAGCGTTATCCCTAGTAAAACGCGCCGAATGATATGGCCAGGCCAACCTCCATGGTGCCCGCTTCATATAAGCTGTATCCACAAAAATATTATAACCGCCTCTTAATGGATAAGCTTTTATATCAATTAATCTGCTTACATAAGCAAGGTTTTTACTGTCACTTGTTGTGGAAAGTATATATTTTGAATTGTTAGCAAAATCGACCGACCAGATCATACCTTTTTCATAAAATTTCGTAAGCCGGCAATATTCTTCAAAGATTCCTGTTGATTCATTGTACTGATATATCAGGATAGTTGAATCTTTTGAGCCGGAAGCCAGGAATCTGCCATCCGGTGAAAAATCAATGCAATTAACCGATGCCGTGTGACCGGTTAATTTATATAACAGGTTACCATTTAAATCATAGACATCAGTTGAGTGATTATCACCTGGGCATGCCAGCAGGGGTTTATCTGGTGAAAATCCAATAACATTAAAAGGATTTGGAAGCCAGAAAGGGATTTTTTGTGAAAGTATCACCTTGCCTTCCAGGTTCCAGAAAATTCCGGTACTGTCATAATCCAGTGCTGCAATATGTTTATTATCAGGGGCAAGGTAAACGGCCACAACAGGAGCCCGGTTCTCTTTTTCGGAGAAAATTTCTTCACCCTTAACATCCCAGACTTTCACGGTATTATCTGCCAGGTACCCGAATATATATTGTCCATCCTCAGAAAACCTCGCAAACCGGATGTTTGAAGAGCAAGGTATAAAATTGAAGAAAGCCTGCTGTGGAGGGGGCAGCATAACACCTCCTGAATCATGGTAAGGTCCTTTATTCCATAAAATGTAAAACACATTAAATAATGCTTTCACAGCAAGAACTGAATTGGTGTCATTCAGGTATGTATTTTTTGCATTTTCATAACTTAACCCGGGAGACATGTCCTGCTGGAGAATTGCTCTGACAGCAAGATCCTCTGTTTTGGATAGTTCTGCAGATCTGAAATAATAGATTCCGATGGCAATGATAACAAATATGAATCCTACAGATGAGTAAGCCAGAATGCGGTTAAAAGATCTCTTCCTGGCAGTTAAAACCTTCTTGCTTTGCTCTAAAAAATTTCTAAGTTCCCTGTTCAGGAAAAGTCTTTCTTCATAAATAGCAATATATGCCAGATCATCATGATTAAGATAGATACCCCGCTTTTCAAAATTTGTATATGCATTTTCTATAAAATGACGTACCTCAAGCAGTTCCTTCTCATATAGAGTGATCTTTTCATATATTTTTGCAGCCAGGCTATCATGTCTCAGTTCATACCGGTCACTTTCATCCTTGTCCCTTAATATCCTCAGGTGGATAAATTTCTGTATCAGGTCTTTTAATTTCTCTCCCTGAATTTTTTTACCCATAGTCAGTACGAACTCAGCTATTTCATCAGCATTAACCTGTTTCTTTGTGCCTTTGATAGAAACAAATGATTTTAACATGACCAACCCGGTCTCCGGATCATCAAGCTGGCCAATCTGGTCTTCGAGAAAGGTACCCAGCACATCTGAAACATCCCCTGCTTTATCGAGCAGCTGATGAGTTATCCTGAATTCCTCGTTATTACCTGACCTGTTTTCATCCTTGATCCGGGTCTTATCTGCCAGCTTAAAAAGTTTATCCATCAAAACCTGCAGATAGGTCAGTTCAATCCCGGTACTCTCTGGGCTGAGGATTTCCAGTATCCTGTCTGCCAATCCTTCCTCAATGTCTATATGATAAGCCAGGCAGGGACCCTCAATAACCTTCTTTGCATTTTGCCAGGTCATCCTTTCAATCCTCAGACGGTTGGTAAGGAAAGTGGGTATTTCCTTTTCGAATTCTATGGTTCCTGCAAGGTATTCCTCTCTTAAAACAAACAATAACCTGCATTGAAGATCCGAATTAACAATCTGTTTTATTTCCTCGATAAAAGCTTTCCTTTCTTCCCGGTTGCCAAATATGAATAATTCCTCAAACTGGTCAAAAATCAGGTAAATAGGTTTAAAATGGTCAAGGTAAACAGACTGGAGGGCATTGTTTATCAGATTTTTACTTTTTTCTCCTGCATCTTTCAGGGGGGAGGCCGGGAGGGGGGTGACAGCAACCTTTTCCAACTCATTCCAGAGACTCTCCAGGATATCATTCCCCCGCCTTATATATACAGGCATCCAGTCGCTGTCCTCGAATTTGTTTGCCAGCCCGCAATTGATCAGGGAGGTCTTTCCAGTCCCGGATACTCCGCAGACAAGAAGCATCTTGCTTTCAAAAACTTTCTGATAAAGCTCTTCTATTTCAGTCTCCCTGCCGAAAAAAATGTCCCTGTCCTCTTTTGTATAAGCATCAAGGAATTTGAACGGGACTTTATTCATAGGAGTCATAGTGAAATATCGGAGGTTTGATCAGTTGTATAAAAATACACAAATAATTGCACATGAGTCAAGGTTAAAAGGAAGAATAGAGGAATATGAAAGAATAAATATTTGCAGACAGGTGTATAAAAAAGTCACATGGTCGCAGTGTCGCAAGTGTGAGTTAGGGGAGGGGGTAGTGGGTTTGGTTAGAAGGCAGCAGGAAAAAATGGCTGGGGTGAAATTAGTAACCAAATTTTGCCTGGTTTTTACCATTATTAAATGAAAAAGTAGTTATGACATACACCCCGGAAAACAAATGAACTATGAGAACTTTGCGGGCTCTGCGTGAAGCCTTTAATTAAGGTTGCGACATAACTCCTAACTGTTTTCCTATATAAAAAGCTTTTTGAAAAGCAATCTGATGCCCATCCTTTTACCCTAATCCACCTTTAATGTCTTTATTTCCCATGGTTTAAAATGGATCGTTTCACCAGCCTGGCCAAGCTTGTTGCCCAGAAAATCAACTTCGGTAAATGGTTTTCCGTCCTTAAAGAGAGATAAGGAATAATCACATGTCTTACCCTCGTATTCATAGAACCGGAGATATACATTTCCCGCGGATGGATGCATTGCTGAGAGAATGATGTTGTCCGGGACAGGTGATAAAAGATCAACACGGTTTCCGAGTTTGCCGTTTCCTGGCTCACTTACCACAACCGGGACCGGGAAATTATATTCCAGGGCTGATTTATGAATATCGGTCGTATCCTGGCTCCCTGAAAAGGGATAAATAGCAAATTCATATGAATAATTACCATATAACATTCGGGTACCCCAGATATAATACATGGAATAAGCCAGTGGGATTGAGAAGCTTCCATCTTTTTCATGTATACTTCCCATCGTGCCCCTGTTAAAGAAGGCAATACCGTTTTCACAATCCGACAGGGCTGTCCAGTAGTTCCCTTCCACACATGAATCTGATGTATGTGCTATGGCGAATGGCAAGTCCCTGATTCCAGTAAAGCTTTCATCTACACCTGGAAAAAACTTGAAGCGCAGTTTCTCCTCATGAACGAACGGAGAATGACTATCCCGTTTATTATCGCTCAGAAGGCCTATTTTCTGGTCATTTAAAAAGAACTCCACTTTGCAGTCAATTTGCGGACTATCCTCGTATACTGTTATGTCAAACTGATATGGAATATCAGCGATAAAGCCATACTCACTTGCTTTGACCCATGGTGCGGATTCACCGTATTCGTGGATGATCCATCTGCCGGCAGATTCACATTGTATACCCTCTATTGTACCTGCAAAATATGCTGATCTTTCAACTTCAGCAGTAATTAATTTTCCGTTTGCAACATTTCTGAGTGATTCAAAACCACCATCCGGTGATAGTTTTAAATCTATGTAATGATTTATTATTCGCAAGCTCTCTTTATCCACGCTTATTTCAGAAGGTATTATTTCCGGATTTTCTTCAACCGGAATAACTGAGAATGAGGTGATGCTTAACGGAGGAAGTTCAGCTTTAAAAGCTATCCGTCCCTCGAGGATGCTTTCATCCGAAAACCGATGGGCATTAACTATTCTT
>LJUQ01000086.1 GCA_001304505.1 Bacteroides sp. SM23_62_1 | reverse complement strand
TCATATCTCAAAAAACACGTACGTAAATATTATGCCCCAGTACAGGCCCTGCTTCAGGGCCCATGAGTATCCTCCTCTCAACCGGTCAATAACGCATGAAGAGTTTTATAATGCTATAGAAATGGCCAAACAGGCCGGGATCAGTCGTCTTGATAAATGGTAATTTTTGGTTGTCAATTGTAGGTTGTCTGGTTATCAGTCTTCAGTTATCAGTCTTCAGTTATCAGTCTTCAGTTATCAGTCTTCAGTTATCAGTCTTCAGTTATTAGTCTTCAGTTATTAGTTGCAGGTTGTGGGTTCAGAAATGGTCTGACTCTATGATTCCATTACTATTCCAAGGATACTCGAATTTCTCCGTATCAGCATCAGGCTGATACCTGAAATTCGGGATTGTCAGTTGCCGGATTTTGGATTTATGTGTTCAATTCCCAGGGATTCAATTTAGAATGCTCGGATTTCGGTTTTTATTTCTTTGTTCACAATTTTCCATCCATAAGTTATAGTAAAGGTGGTTATTTCAGAAGATCCTGAAATACCATCAATTCCCAATCAGGGTTAATAAATTGTGAAAGTGTGATAAAGTGCATAGCATGTACGTCAGATTTCTTAAATTTGGGTGATTTTACATACATTAAGATTCCCAATGAATATTTAAATCGATAAACTTTTCCGTATGGAAAGCAAGAAAATAACTGTTAAGCATTACCTGAATAAACGTGCCAAACCAAGGGAATATAAAAAAGAGGTGTTTTATCCCCTTTACATCCAGCTTATTGTGGATGCGAAAAAAGCGCAGATAAAGAGCAGGATCTATGAGCATTTTGAAATATATGAAAGTGAAATTAACAAAATCACTAAAAAAGATAAAGAACTCAACAATCTTATTCTTGGAGGGTATTTCAGTGACAAACAGATTGAAAAGATTTACTCAAACCAGGTCTTTCCGCTGTATCAGTTATTAGATGATGAAATTAATATTATCAGACGGATTATTATCCTGATGAAACCGTTTGAAAATAAAAAATTTACACTGAACAATTTTTCGGTTGAATATGAGAAGCATATCACAGAAATCACAGATATTCTGGATGAAAATATCAAACATGATTATCGCGAAAATCTTAACCGGATCTTCCTGAAAACTGTGGATAATAAAGCGGAGAAACGTGCTTTTAATATCTCAAATTATTTCATTCATTATATAAGCTGGAATTATTCTTTCAGTAATTTTTACGAAACGACATATGAAGTTATTCCAAGTGAATTAAAATATATTGAGAATTATTTTGATGAAGAACTCCGTACAGCAATCAAGGCATATCTTGCATATCATTCTAAAGTAAATATTCTGAAACGATATATGGAAAAAAAGGAGCATGGATTGATTTCAACCCTTTCTTACCTTGACTGGCTGACAGAAATAAAAAGCTTTATTCTGAAGGAATTCACCTCTATTTTCGGAAAAAAGAAAGCCGTCCAGCTGGTCTCTTCTCTCGATAATATTTTGGAAAAAGTGATACACGGAAAATAAAAAATACCTGAAAATATTTCATAGAGCAAACAAAATTGCATTACATTTCATAGGGCTAGCCTCGGCTGGACTTGTTTTAGATTTCGTTCCAAATTTTAATTCTTTTTTTACTTTACCCTAGCTTTAGCTTTATTAATTCATTCAATAAATATCAATCCTGTACTTCTTAAGTTCCTTATCCAGAGCTTTCGCATTTCCTGTTATCTTGTCAAGATGCTTCCAAAATTGTTTACTATGATTTTTATGAATTGTATGAACCAGTTCATGAAGCAAAACATAATCGGTAAGGTGTTTTGGAAGTCTCATAAGATGAAGGCTCAGGTTTATGTTATTCTGATTTGAACAGCTTCCCCATCGCGACCGGTTATTTCGAATGACCACCCTGTTAATATTAAATCCATACATGCGAGCTAATTCTCCGATTCTTGCAGGAAGATATTTTTTTGCTTCCTTTCTCCAGGCTGCCTCAATTCCCCATCGAATTATCTCCTGGATTTTTTTGTCTTTCACATTCCTGGTTTTTGGACAACAGACGATGATTTTCCTGTCCTTAATAATAACTCTTGGATCATGTTCGTCGGTTTTCAGTAACTCCAGAGAATGTTCTAATGTTCTGAAAGAGGTATTCCAATCGAAAATTGTGTAACTGGTTTCCAGAGCTCTGATATTTCTGATTGTCTGACGCAGCCATTGTTCTTTTTCCTCAATGAACTTTTCGGCCCTGGTAAAACTTACAAGGACAGGGATTGTGACCCTTATACCTTCAAAGGGCCGGACAGAAATGGAAAGCCTGCGGGCATTCGGATTTTTCCTGATCTTAATTTCCCCAAAGTCTTTATAATCGATTATTTTTTCTGTCCATCCCATTAAATTCCTGAATTATATTGATTAACCAAAAAAAAATCTTTACCTGACCGGATCAATAGATAACCTAATTTGCTGTATTAGAAAATATTAGAGCGTTTATGAATGTCTGCATCTCGCAAAAAATCTCATTTATGCATTTCTTCAGTTAAGTTACACACCGCCCGATATTATATTATCGTTATATTTGAAATTCTTTTTTTACTAAGCATCATAAAAATATGGAACAAATTAAATACATTTTTTATCTGATCCTTTTTTTTGTTTTTTCCAGTCCGGAATTTTTATCAGGTCAAAAAATCTGGAAACTTGAAGATTGTATCCAGTATGCATTTGATAATAATCTTACGATAAAACAACAGGTCAATGCAACTGAATATAACTCAAATATTCTGAAGCAATCAAAGATTGATCTTGCACCAAACCTGAATGCAGGATCATCCTATGGCGTTTCCTGGGGTCGGGCACTCGACCAGACAACTTATGAATTTACTGATAATCAGCGTATTATGTCCATGAATATGAATGCATCCAGTTCTGTAACACTATTCAGCGGACTTCAGCAACTGAACACTATCAGGCAGAATGAATTTAACCTGATGGCCAGTCTTCAGGATCTTGAGCGGTACAAGAATGATATAGCCCTGGCGATAGCTGCTGCCTATCTGCAGATCCTTTTCAACACTGAATTACTTGGTATTGCTCAAAGCCAGCTGGAAATTACCCAGTTACAGGTTGAAAGGACTCAGAAACTTGTTGATGCCGGGAGTCTCGCCCGCGGGTCTCTTCTTGAGATACAGGCCCTGGCTGCATCTGAAGAGTTGAATGTGATCAATGCCAGAAATCTTCTTGATATATCATACCTCAACCTTACACAGATTCTTGATCTGGATTCGGTCGGTGATTTTGATATCGAAATACCCGAGTTTGGTGATATTGCAGCAGAAGATATCCTGTTATCTATTAATTCTGTTTTCAATGAGGCAGTAACGATCATGCCACAGATCAAGTCTGCTGAATATCAACTGTCCGGTTCAGAAAAAGGATTGAATATAGCCAGGGGGGCCAGGTATCCCAGTCTGAATCTCAGCACTTCTTATAGTACAGGGTATTCGGATATCCGAGAAAGATATAATCCCGCAACAAATGAAATGGAACCCTATCCATTTCCTGATCAGATACAGGATAACAGAAGCACAACTCTTTCACTCGGTTTACGTGTTCCAATTTTCAACGGATGGATGGTCAATACCAACATCAGCAATGCAAAATTAATTGTCATGAATTCCAGGCTTATGCTTGAAACAGAACGAAATAATCTCTACAAAGAAATCCAGCAGGCATATGCGGATGTTATTGCTGCACAAAAAAAATATATTGCCACACAACAGGCCCTGGTTTCCATGGAGGAATCTTTTATGTATACCGAACAGAGATTTGAAGTCGGACTGGTCAATGCTGTTGATTATAATGCTGAAAAGAACAGGCTTACAGCTACGCAATCGGATCTTCTCCAGGCAAAATATGATTATATCTTTAAAATGAAAATCCTGGATTTTTACAGAGGTTTACCATTGAGTCTTAATGAAATATAAAAAATAATAACTAAATAATTTTCCCATAGAGATGAAAACAAAGAAAATTCTAACCTACGTCATTATTGTTGCTGTTGCTTTTATTATCCTGGCAATTGTTGGGAAAAAGGTCGGATGGTTTGGAAAGGAAGAGGTTATCAAGGTTGCCGTTGAAAAATCTGATTACAGGAGTATCATTGAAACCATTACTGCAAACGGAAAGGTACAGCCCGAGATAGAGATCAAGCTCAGCCCGGAGGTATCCGGAGAAATTGTTGAATTGAATGTAAATGAGGGTGATTTTGTAGAACGAGGTAAATTGCTGGTAAAGATCAAACCCGATATTTACATATCAAGCAGAGACCGTACGGAAGCAACCCTGAATTCTGCAAAAGCAAGACTGGCACAGGCAGAAGCACAATTTATACAGAGTGAATTGTCCTACAACAGAAATAAGACATTGTGGGGACAAAGGGCCATTGCTGAATCAGAATATGAGAATGCAGTGGCAAATTATCGCATGGCACAGGCCGAACTAGAATCGGCAAAATATTCTGTAAAAAGTGCTGAAGCATCCCTGAAAGAAGCTGAAGAAAGTCTTATTAAAACTTCTATTTATGCTCCTATAACGGGTACCGTTTCAATGCTGAATGTCGAAAAAGGTGAACGTGTTGTTGGTACATCCATGATGTCCGGAACCGAGCTGATGCGGATTGCCGACCTGAATCGTATGGAAGTGAAAGTTGAAGTGAACGAAAATGATATTGTCCGTGTAAACATGCACGATACAGCTATCATCGAGGTAGATGCTTTCCTGGGCGAAAAATTTAAAGGAATTGTGACTGAGATTGCCAATTCAGCAAATACTACAGGACTGGCAACAGACCAGGTTACCAATTTCGATGTGAAAGTATTCCTGCTCCAGGATTCTTATAAATTTCTTATTGAAAAAGGCTATATCAATCCCTTCAGACCGGGTATGTCCGCTACGGTAGATATTCAGACAGACATAAAAGATAATATCCTGACAGTCCCCATACAGGCTGTTACCACCCGGTCTGATTCTATCGTCGCTGAAGAAACAGAAAAACCCGATCAGGAGGAGGAACAATCCGGAGTCGATGAAACTGACGAGGAAGAACTACGGGAGGTAATTTTCCTGGCCGAGGATGGCAAAGCTGTTATGAAGGTAGTTAAAACAGGTATTCAGGATAACAACTATATTGAAATAACAGAGGGAATTGAACCAGACAAAGAGGTTATTGTTGCACCTTACACAGCCATTACAAATAAGCTGAAAATGGGTAGTTTGATCGAGGTTGTGGATAAAGACAATCTATTCTCCACAAATAAAAGGCAGGGAGACTAGATAAATTGATCTGATTTTATTTAATTAAGCTGCATTTATGGCATTGATACTGAATATTGAAACATCAACAGTCGTATGTTCTGTATCACTTGCCAGGGATGGTGAATTGTTAGGCCTTAAAGAAAGCCGGGATGATAAATCCCATTCTTCCCTTCTTACTGTTTTTATTGAAGATGTTCTATCATCCTGCCACTCCGACATAAACGATCTTGACGCTGTTGCTGTAAGTAAAGGCCCCGGTTCTTATACCGGATTAAGGATTGGTGTATCTGTCGCTAAAGGAATTGCATATGGTACCGGATGCCGGTTTATTGGTATCAATACCTTGCAATCCATGGCTTATGCAGTGGCAAATGATATGTTGTATGGAACTCATTCCGATAATATATTATTATGCCCCATGATTGATGCACGGAGAATGGAAGTCTATGCGGCTTTTTATACTACCAGTAATCAACCCTTTAAAGACATAAGAGCTGAAATCATCTATTCCGGAAGTTTTTCAGATATTCTACAGGATTACATCGTATGGTTTTTTGGAAATGGTTCGTTAAAATGCCGGAATGTTATCCATCACCCGCATGCTAGATTTCTTGACAACATCGAACCATCCGCAAAATCGATGGTTAAGATAGCTGAAAAAGCTTATAATGACCGGCATTTTGAAGATGTGGCTTATTTTGAACCCTTTTACCTGAAGGATTTTATCGCTACCATACCCAGAAAGAATATATTTTCGTAATTGCAGATTTTGTTGAGACGTACCATAGTGTACTTCTGCAAAATTCCATTTCTGGCATGAAAAATGAAGTCTGTGTAATCAATATCAGGTATACATGAAAGGAACTTAATCTGTCATCTGTTGATTAAGAATATATTGAAATTTTTACATGATTAGTGGTAAATGATTAGTAAACAAAATACCGGAGTATTTGCAGACCTGGCAAAGTTTAATGTGTTCATCATTTTACTCTTTTTCCCATTATTTACAGTGATCGGGCAGAACTGTTTTATTCCCGGTGAAGAACTCAGGTACAGTATATATTTTGGCCCAATTAATGCCGGGATTGCTGATGTTAAATTAGTTAAAACTTATTACGGCAGTAATAGAGTCTTTCATTCAAAATTAATCGGCAGATCAACCGGCCTGGCTGATAAGATCTACAAGGTTTATGATACCTATGAATGCTATTTTGATAGTATAAATATTCTTCCTGTGACTTCGATCAGGGATATACGGGAAGGAAGATACCGGAAAAAAAATATCGACTCATATAATCACCAAAGCAATATTATATCCTGCGGGAATAAGGGTGAAATTCAAGCACCCAAGGATATTCGCGATATTATGTCTGCATTTTATTTTTTCAGAAATTATAATTTCACCTCACTCAGAAAGGGAGATATCATTAAGATCGAAATATTTTTTGATGATGAATTAATCACATTTAGACTTTATTTTATTGGCAAAGAGCATATTGAAACAAAAATGGGGGAATTCAACTGCCTGAAATTCATTCCTGAGATTGCCAAAAAAAAGAAAAATGAACAATCTGAAAATATCTCACCTACACCTAAAGATGACATGATACTGTGGATCTCAGACGACCCTAATCATGTTCCAATCCGTGTAAAATTTGATCTTTTTATCGGATCCATCAAGTGTGATCTTATTGGACATCAAGGACTTAAATATTAACGCCTTGTGAGATCAACAAAAAAAGTAATTAATACATAGTCAATTTTGATGGTCCGGGATTTGTAATCCCACCCCCTTCTCCTCCTTCTTTCATAAGAGATGGGAGCCGGGGAGTTAGTATCGCATATAAAGCAGATGATTTATTTATTATTTTTGGGCCAAAATTAATATCAGATCTATGGCAACTACTACAGATTTCAGGAATGGATTGTGTATCGAATATAATAATGATCTCTATACCATTGTACAGTTTCAACATGTGAAACCTGGGAAGGGCCCTGCTTTTGTCAGGACAAAACTTAAAAGCCTGACCACCGGCAAAGTCATCGACAACACCTTCGCTGCTGGAGTCCGGATTAATACGGTCAGGGTTGAAAGAAGGCCTTACCAGTACCTGTACTCTGATGAAGCAGGGTATCATTTCATGCATCTTGAGACATTCGAACAAATCATGCTTGATGAAAAATTTATCGAATCACCCCAATTGATGAAGGAAGGACAGGAAGTTGAAGTTGTCGTCCTTGCAGATAATGAGACTCCCATCTCCTGTGAACTCCCTCCATTTGTAACACTGGAAGTTACTTACACCGAACCGGGCGTTAAAGGAGACACAACATCTTCAACTGCACTTAAATCCGCCACACTTGAGACTGGAGCAGTGGTGAATGTTCCAATATTTATTAATACAGGTGAAAAAATAAAAATTGACACGCGGACCGTTACATATGTCGAACGCGTAAAGGAATAGTAAAAGCTTTTTTAATGAAAAATCTTTACCTTTACTAAGCGTTGAATATATCATGATAGATGGCTAATAAATCATCCTTACAGAGGCTAAAGCTCTACTCCTTTAAACTGAATTCCCTGTTGGAAATCACTCAGGCAATTAATGCCAATCTATCCATTGAGGAATTACTTGACAGGTACCGGGGTATTTTGCAGGATGAATTGAACATAGGTAAAATTGTCATCTATAAACTCAACGAAACCTGGGAAAAGATTCTCGCCTCAGGTATCACAGATGAGGAAACAGCTGAGATTGATATTGAAAGAGATCTGCTGCATTTTAAAGATATCACTTTCGTTACATCCTCCACGATTAAAACCCTTAAGGGACTGGATATTATCATTCCAGTTATTACACAGGATGCGCCTATCGCTTTTGTCCTGATTGGTGATATCGATGAAGAAGGAGAAGGTGTTTCACCGGTTATCAAACATCTGCATTTCATCCAGACAATCTCAAACATTATCATTGTTGCAATTGAGAATATTCGTCTGTTCAATGAGAGCCTGCGCCAGGAGGCTATTAAAAAAGAGCTTGAGCTAGCATCCAGGATGCAAAGCCTGCTAATACCGGATAAGAATAGCCTGCCAAAAAATGATTTTATTCAAATCACTGCTTTTTATCATCCCCACTATGACGTTGGTGGTGATTATTATGATTGCATTGCACTCAATAAAAACGAGGTTGGATTTTGTATCGCAGATGTTTCCGGCAAAGGTATTTCAGCTGCTATACTAATGTCCAATTTTCAGGCTAACCTGCGAGCTCTGTTCACGCATAGCACCTCCCTCGAGAAACTTGTCACAGATTTGAATAACCGCGTTATGCGAAGTGCCAGCGGCGAAAAATTTATCACACTTTTTATAGCTAAATATAACTATACAGATAAGAACCTGGAATATATCAACGCCGGACATAATCCCCCAATCTTATTTGAGAAAAAAAAGAAGAAACTCAGTCTCCTTCACAGCGGTTGTGTGGGTATGGGAATGCTGGATAATATCCCTGTCATCCAGAAGGGATGTTTACTTATTAGTGAACCAACCAAAATGCTCTGCTATACCGATGGACTTGTCGAACTCCTTGATGAAAGCGGAGTTGAAATGGGAACTGCCCGACTGGAAAAACACCTTAGCAATCCCAGGCCAATCGAAAGTAATATAGAGGAGATCATCGTTACTCAAAAAATACTGACGGGCAATAAAGCTATCTTCGATGATATTTCCATACTGGGGATCGAGTTTACTCCGAATTAGTTTCTGAAATAATAATCATTGTATGTCGGTTTCCCAGTCGGGACATCAATTACTACTCTCACTGGATTCATGCTTCAAGTGATCCAGATCAGTTGCCACAAGAATGGCAATAAATCCCCAGAATAGTGCAGAGGCTTTATCTGTGTCGAGGAAATTATTCAGTAATCCATGGATGAGATAAGTTGATAATCCTAATAAAACAGATAGCACAAATGTTTTGACATATCTTGACCGGGCCCTGCGGTAAGCACGTAATCCTGTCAGTACTGCTGCTATAACAATCCATACAAATGTGATGGGCCCGAAAAGACCGGATTCTGCCAGTGGCCCGATATATTCACTGTGAGCATTCCCAACATTTGCAAAATCGGTGCTTATAATCGTTCTTTCACGCGCTATCTGGAAAGGTGCATACTGAAACATATAGGCTCCGGGGCCCCATCCAAATATGGGTTTTTCCTTAAACATCCTCCATGCGCAACTCCATCTGTTCAACCTTTCAAGATTGGACGCATCTGTTGCAACATTTGATATGGATTTTACATGTTCCGAAAGAACCCTGGATGCATCCTGCCTGTTTTGTTCAAGCTTAATAACAATATCATTACGGTATGAATAAATGAACAATGATAATACAACTCCCAGTATCAGCAGAAAAGAAAATCTGACTCTCAGTTTTATGATGAAAAACAATACAACTGCTCCTAACAGACTTACCCATGCTGCCCTGGAATAAGATAAAATCAAAGCTATCAAAAAAATGACAAGAATGAGTATACCCAGAAACCTGTATAATCCCCTGATTTTTTTATCATGAAAAATAAATCCCACTATAACCGGTATCAGAAAGGCAAGGGAGGCACCGTATGCTGTATGGTCATTGAAAAATGGACGGACAACAGAATGGGCTGCACGCTGATTAAAAAAACCATATGTGGACATCTTGACAAGAACAACGAAAATGATGACAAGCATTGGAATAATATAAACCCATATATATTTCCTCATATTCCCATAGGTTTTGAAAAACTGGGCTGCAAGGAAATAAAATGTAAGCACGAACCAGATCCTGGAGAACAGAAATTTAAGGGAGACCAGAAACATGCTGCTTGTGATCGTAGTAATTATAATCCAGATCAGATTAAAATAAATGGCAATACTCACCGGATGATAAAGAATCCTTCGGTCAAAACCCTCCCCCTGGAAATATTTCAATACGATAAGAATCAATACACCAAGCATCATTGGTTCGGTGGGTAAATGGGCATCAAATTCCAGGCCGTATATCAGGCTTGATAATTCTATGGATAAGGGGACACAAAATACAATCAGGAGTAGTATGCGGTCAAGTGAATAGAATGCAAGCAGAACAACCAGGAGAACCCATGGAATGATATTAAGGTAATAGAATTCTATGGATATCAGGAATGCATTCAAAGAAAAGAACAGGAATGAAACCAATAATACCCAGAAAGTTTCTCGCGGGTATGTCTCACTCCTGATCATGCTGATTTGATCCGCTTCATAAAGTTTTCAAAAAACAGGAATGAAAGCACTGCCAGTATAAATGTGGACAATGTGGCAATAATGACAATGACTGATTTCTTGGGATATGCTTTTTTATCGGCTTTAAAGGCTTTATCAAGAATAAATATAGTTGGTAATCTGTTTTCATATTCAGCCTTTACCTGCAGGTACAGGTTTTTTGTATCACTGTATCTTTCAAGTTCATAGTCAAACCGTTCAACAGCATTATATAAATCACTGGAATAATCTCCCAGGAACATTATTTCCTGTTTAATCTCTTTCTTTGCTCTTTCATTATTTTCAAGAATGGCTTTGCCGTAAGCTTCTATCAATCTGTCAATCTGTACTTCATAATATATTACGCCTTTTGTATTGTATTTATACATTTCCCTTTTCAAATAATTGATTTCCTGCTCAATAGAGTCCAATACCTTTTCAAGTAGTTCAACAGCTTTTTGTGCTCTGAGTGTTTTCATTTCCCAGATTGTTGTATCGGCCAGGCAGGCAATATCATTTGCCATATCTGCTGCCTGCTGGGGATCAGCATCCATGACAGAAATAACCATAGAATTAAATTCAGTTCGCTTGATTCTTACATTCGCTTCATAGAATGAATGCAACTTGTATAATGGATGCATTCCTGTTGGCCTTATCCCATAATGTCTCATCAAATCATATTTTTCAATAATCTTATCCCTTATTTTATCAGATTTGAGCACCTGCATAACAGCTTCCACCTGTTCTTCCTCTCCCACAGCCTGAAAATCGAGCTGGTAGTTCATCTGCAACAGTGACTTGGACGTTGAAGCTTCAGAGGTAGGGAACAGAACGACAGTTGATTTAAACCTTGGCGTGATCATTAAAGATGCAATGATGGAAATCACTCCTGCGGCGAAAGTAATGATCAGCAACGGGATCCTTTTTTTCCATATATACACCGCCAGATCGATAGAATCGAAACGATAGGGAGCTTTATCTACATTCATAGTTTGAGATTTAATTTATGAGGACTCACCCCCTGTTCCCCTCTCTCGGGAGAGATGGGGGAACCATAAGAGAGGTGAATCAGAGAAATGTATATATCAATAATTCTTAAAATATTGATTTACAAATCATTAATTATCTTATATACAACGAATCCGAAGGATAATTATTTTATAATGATCAGGAAATAGTTCTTTTTACCTTTCTGGACCAGCAGGTATTTATTATTGATCAGATCCTCTACGGATATTTCCCTGTCAATATCGGGAATTTTTGATTTATTGATAAATAATCCACCACCATCAACCAGTCTTTTTAATTCTCCTTTTGAAGTAAAAATATCTGTATGTGCAGTTAATAATTCCGGCATTTTACAGGGTAAAGTACGCCTCGGGATCTCATATTGTGGTACACCATCAAAAACAGACAAAAAAACATCCTCCCGTATTCCAGCAAGAGATTTTGCTGTAGCTTGTCCGAACAGGATCCCTGAAGCTTTTTCAGCAGCCTGGCAATCATCCTCAGAATGAACCATCATTGTTACTTCCCTGGCAAGCCTCTTCTGCAGAATCCTTTCATGCGGAGCATTTCTATGTTTTACAATCAATTCTTCAACATCATTTTTTGATAATAGTGTAAAGATTTTAACAAATATTTCAGCATCCTCATCTGCCACATTCAGCCAGAACTGATAGAATTTATAAGGGGAGGTCATTTCAGGATCGAGCCACACATTACCTTCTTCAGTCTTACCGAATTTTCCCCCATCTGATTTCGTGATCAGCGGGGAAGTCAGTGCATATGCTTCTCCACCTGTTTTTCTCCGAATGAGCTCGGTACCGGTTACAATATTACCCCACTGGTCTGAGCCTCCCATCTGAAGCCTGCAATTCATGGTCTGATATAAATACAGAAAATCATATCCCTGGACAAGCTGATAGGAGAATTCTGTAAAAGACATCCCGGTACTGCTGTCAGTTCCCAGCCTTGATCTGACAGAATCTTTCGCCATCATGTAGTTCACCGTAATATGCTTTCCTATATCCCTGATAAAATTAAGGAATGAATAATCTTTCATCCAATCATAGTTGTTCACCATGATAGCGGCATTTGGAAGGTCAGGATTAAAGTCGAGGAAATGCGAAAGTTGTTTTTTGATTCGCTCCTGGTTTGCACGCAGTGTTTTTTCATCGAGCAGGTTCCTCTCCTGTGATTTCCCGGAAGGATCGCCTATCATACCCGTTGCGCCGCCAACCAGTGCTACTGGTTTATGTCCTTTCAATTGAAAGTGCTTTAACATCATGATCTGGACAAGATTACCGATATGCAAAGAGCTGGCAGAAGGATCAAAACCGATATAAGCTGTGGTTACCTCTTTTTCAAGCTGTTCCTCAGTGCCGGGCATGATATCGTGGATCATCCCTCTCCATCTTAATTCTTCAACAAAGTTCATAGAAAATAAATTTGGGCAAAGATAAGAATTTCGTGAGTCGTGAGTCGTGAATTGTGAATCGTGAGTTGTGAATCGTGAGTTGTGAATCGTGAGTTGTGAATCGTGAGTTGTGGGTGAAGGGTGGGAGTACTGGGGACTTACCCCCCCTCCTGATTCCCCCACTTTCATGAGAGAGGGGGCCAACCCACCCGTACCGGATGGTACGTTCCTGCCCGTACGGGCAGTTGGGGTGAGTTTTATTTCACCCTTTCACAAAATTTAAAATAATTTACCTGTAAATATCAATTGTGTTTTATTAAAAAACTTCTTAAACCTCATATTCTTTTTCCTCAATATCTTCTATTCTTTCCCGTATCTGGTTGAAATTGAGGAAAGGAAATATAGACGGGGCAAGTTTTGACAACGGCTCATAGAGCAGGGATCCCTGTTTGTGTTCTTCCGGAATAAAAGGAACCCTTTTATCAATATTATTCACCAGAACGAGTATGATACTGATTATAAAAGCCGTTTTTATAATCCCGAATAACATACCTGCCAGTCTGTTCACCCATCCCAGTGCCACTGCTTTCAGAAGTTTGTCGATAGCCCGCGCCAGCAGGTGAACGGCAATCACTATTAACACAAATGTAAGGGCAAACGATATCAGTGATAAATACTGTGTTTGCAGGTTAAGATAACGATAAAGGAGATCGGAGGTTAAACTTGAGAAGTGCACGGCTCCCCATATGCCGAGAAGCAATGCGGCCAGGGTGGCTGCCATAATCACAAATCCCTTTGTGAGTCCCCTGTAAATACTCCAGAGAAAAGTAATAGCAAAGATGGCATCGAAGTAGTTCATGATGGGCGCTAAATTTGTCCTGATAAAGATAGTTTTTTAGAATGGAATATTGGAAGAATGGAATATTGGTTTATTGGTATACTGGTAAACTGGTATATTGGTGGGTGGGGATTTTGGGTGTGAGATCTGGAGGTCTGACTTAAACCGGGCTCAGCAACTTTGCACATCAGTTATACAGATGCCGGTTGGAAACCGTTAGTAACTATCCCCTTTTGACAATCGGGTTTAACTTTTATCATCATTCGTTAACTACTGCCGATTAGCAATCGGCAGAACCTGTACTGGATATTACATGTCCACTACTATCCCAGGAAACTTATATACAACAACCTGGAAACTGTATCTTTCCAAAACCTTTGCACTTAATAAAATAGCCCGGTGAAATTCCGGGCTTTTTATTTACTGCAATCGGTTGTGAAATATACATTTGGGCTGCTGGTTGTATCAATATGAATTCCAATTGGAGGGAAAGGCATTTGCCAAACACACACTTCAAACAAAGTTGGCATATCGGATATATCAAGATCAGGAAAAGGAAGACTAAAAAGATCTTCACCAGGATGTGACAAAGAACCTATTTCTTTATTATGTGAGATATCCAATTTGGTTAATTGATTTCCACCACAATATAAAATTCCTAAAGCCGTATTATTTGAAACATCCAAACTAGTCAATTGATTTTCGATACAATATAACCCTAACATATCAATATTGTTAGAAATATCCAGACTTTTAAGTGGATTTCTACCACAATCCAATATTGTTAAAGCAGTATTAGCTGAAACATCTAGAGTGGTTAATTGGTTAACACTACAACTTAGACTTGATAAAGCAGTATTTTTCGAAACATTCAGACTAGCAAGTGCGTTTCTACTACAATATAAATGTGTTAAAACTTTATTAAATGAAACATCCAATATAGTTAACTGGTTATAACTGCAATGTAAATATGATAAAGTAGAATTATTTGATAGATCCAGACTGGTTATTAGGTTATTGTAGCATGATAACAATTTTAAGTTGGTATTATTGGAAATATCCAGGTTGATCAACTGATTAGTGCTGCAAAATAACTGTTCTAAAAAAATATTTTTCGAACTATTTAATGTAGTTAATAGGTTTTGAGAGCAATTTAAGGATTTCAAGCTAGTATTATGAGAGAAATCCAGAATGGTTAATTTATTGCGATGGCAAAAAAGAGTATCCAACTTTACAAATTTTTCTATACCTGTCATATCTGAAATATCCTGCCGACAAACATTTAAAGATATTACTGCCTCAGCTTCGGTAGCACTAATAATGCTATCTCCATTTGTATCAATTCCTCGTGCTATCAATGCATTTAAAAAGTTATTGTCAGGGATATTAACATCAGGATTTTGTTCATCCCTTTCACATTGATCCAAAAAAACCATAACAAATACAAGTAACAATGCTTTGAGTATTTGTTTCATAATCAATAAGTCCAAGTGTGAATGTACAACAATCATGAAAGGTGAGATACTTAAAATTAAGCATTATTTAATCATTTTTCAATAGGGCATGCAGAAACATATTATTACAGTCAGCCTTGTATCAAATGGGCTTTTTTAATTATTCAACAAACATGGATAGAAATGAAAAATACATCAGGGATTTATTCAAACTTGTGGGTGTAAACAGTAACCGGATCATTGACAGACAGGGTAAGCTGGTCATTCCGCCGGTTCAATTAAAATAGTTACAGTATTATTATAACCGATTAAATAAACAAATGAAACACCTACCCAAACTCACACACAACCAGGAACTTTGAACCGAGAACCAGGAACCATAAAAGCCGGCAGTTGCCGGCTTTTGTTTGTAGCTCCACCAGGACTCGAACCTGGATTTCAAGTTTAGGAAACTCGCGTTCTATCCCTTGAACTATGGAGCCCGGTTCTTGAATTGTGAGTCTTGAGTCGTGAGTCGTGAGTAGAGGGTGTGAGAAATTGGCAAGGGTATAGTTTGCCGTATAAGTTCAAGACGCCAACAGCAGACAAAACCCAACACTCACTCTTATTACCTTCGATTCACGACTCACGACTCGCGCTTTTTTGGCGCACAAATATAACCATATGTTTCTTTCCTGTCAAAGATTTTTTAATTTTGTCGTCTTGTTGGAATGGGTACTATACATCACTACAGGTTATAACATTATTTTATTCATCATTAAAATTTGAATTTCATGGGAAAAGGTGATCCAAAAACACGTAGAGGGAAACTGTTCCGGGGTTCATATGGTAAAACCAGACCGGGTAAAAAGAAAAAGAGAATCATAACAGGGATGAAAGCCCAATCAAAGATTCCGGAACAAAAGGTACAACCTGAACCTGAAAAGGAAACGAAGCCTGTTGAAGCAGTTGAATCTACTTCAACAACAACTGTAGAAGAACAACCCACAGAGGCTGAAACACAGGAAGTTTCGATAGAGGAAGAAACTGTTGCTGAAGCAGCAGACAAGGGAAAAGAAAAAATAACAGAAGAAGTCACTGAACCAGAAGTTCCTGTTGAAGATGTCGTGGAAGAAAAGGTGCCAGAACCTGAAAAAGAAGAAATTAAAGAAACAAAAAAGGAAGTTACACCAAA
>LJUQ01000300.1 GCA_001304505.1 Bacteroides sp. SM23_62_1 | reverse complement strand
AAATATATTTTCAAGCCTTATTAATTACCGGTATGTTAATGCATTAATAAATATTGATGGCCAGAATATTGAGAATAAAATATTCAGCATGAATATTGGGATAGGGAAATATAATGGCGGAGGCATGATGCAGGTCCCCGGAGCCATCCCGGATGATGGCTTATTCGACCTTACCGTAATCAAGAAAATGAGTAAACCTGATGTAATACTCAGCCTGAGGTTATTATACAATGGAAATATTGTCAAGCATCCAAAAGTTGAAACTTATACCGGCAAATCGATCACCATTGATTCAGACACCAGGATCCATCTGGAAACGGATGGTGAATCGCTCGGGCATACTCCCATGGAATTCAGGATTATCCCTAGAAGCGTTCAGGTAATCTCAGGTGCTATGGTTAACTAAAGTTCACTGCGCAGACTGATCTCGAATAGTTTAGGCCAATATTTACCGGTGACAAATATCCTTTGAGTCTCGGGATTATAAGCAATACCGTTAAAAACATCTATCCGGCTATGCCTGTCTTTTTCCGCCAGTATATTACTGAAGTTCATGCGTGCTGATATAACGCCTGTTGCCGGATCAATCACAATAATCTCATATGTGCCATAAATGTTAGCAAAGATCTTTCCATCAATGAATTCCAGCTCATTCAGCCGGTTCGCAGGACCCTTCGAATCATATACCTCGATCTTGTCCAACTCGGTAAAATACTCAGGATCCATGAAATATATATTGTTTGAGCCATCACTCATAATCAGCCTTGTGCCATCGGTCGTTAATCCCCACCCTTCCTTATTCTGATAATAAACTCTCTGCAGACGTGTAAAGGATTCTTTTTCATATACAAACCCGACCTGTGACTTATAGGTAAGCTGAAATATTTTATCATTAAAAATTGTGATCCCTTCACCAAAAATATCACCAGGCAGATTCAGGAGTATGACAGGTTCACCGGTTTGAATATCCACTTTTCTCAGCGACGACTGATTATACTGTCCTGTACCTTCATACAGGTATCCATTCTCATAGACCAATCCCTGCGTATATGCATGAATATCATGTGGATACGTATTTGTCACTTCATACGATAAAAAGACTGGTTCAATATCGGATAACATTTCAACCGAAACATGGTTTGTGCCTGTTGTATGATTGGTAAAATAGGTTACCGTCCTTATTTTATTTTCACCTGTTCTGCATCCTTTTGAATCCCATCCATATTGAAAAGGTTTATTGATTGATTTTCCTATTCTTACAGATTGTGCAAAAAATATAACTGAATCAATGATGACGGTATTATCCACACTTTCAACAACGATATCGATGATTGAGCCCCGTGTAAACCGCTCATTCATCACTGGTTTAATGATTCTGCTCTGGCCGGCAACAGATTGTTTGACTTCCAAAGAATCAACCGGAGTTGAATTTTTCCTGTTATCCTTTACGACACAACCGAATGAAAGGATAATACCAAGAAAATACATGGCAGAAAGAGTTGTGCAATAAAATATTTGCCGAAAAAATTTCAGATTAAATAAATCCATTAAATGAATATTAATTGTCTATATTCTTAACGCCTTGTGTTATTGAAAAAGCAAAGTAATTGATTTTTATATTGATTTGCAGAGCCGCGTTGCGGGATTGTTCTGCAAATTCTTAATTACTAGTATTTTCGGTTTAATCGCACAGCGAGTTATATGCTTAATAACTGTTTATATATCCGTTTATTTCTTTTTCCCAAATAATCCAAAAAACGATCTTTTTCTTTTTGGCAAGTTTTTCAGTTCTGCTTCCTGGCTAACTTCCTGAGGATTAAGCATCTGCCATATTGCACTCCATCCCGGAAATCCCCCGATATTCCGGTCGTCAATATATATATCTGCCTGGATTTTTCTTGAAATCGTTTCGTCATAAACTTCCTCCGGATAGTTTTTATTCACAGCATAGAAATCAATACCTCTTCCCCTGCAGAACTGCACGGCCTCATCCAGTTCTTTACCCATCCTTACTGTCCACAATATCAGCTGGTGTTTTTGTTTTTGCAATTCATGCAGGGTTTCAAAAGCAAACAGTTTCTCCTTTCCGATATCAGGATATTCATGTTCGACTATTGTTCCATCAAAATCAATAGCTATTTTCATTGTAAATATTTTTGGATCAAAATCAATTCACAAATGCTAAACCAATAAGTTTTTAAACCACATAGGACACACAATTTCGCATAAAGTTACATAAAGGATCATAATGACCGGGCTTTGAGTTCCTTTTTGAAATCCTGATAATATTGATAATCAGATTTATATCAGGCCGCACCGGCGGCGCGGCCTGATATAAAAATATAATATTCAAAAACATGCATTATTTAATAGCACAACGCGTTAATTATATTCATTTCCAGCCTGGCACACCATGAAATAATTTGAAGTCCTGAATCTTATGATGCTTTTAAGTTAATTGCCAGAACAACTCCTCCACTGACAGGTACCTTTCCCCTGTATCATAATTAAAACCTAGGATTACTGAACCGGCAGATAATTCCGGGATTTTTTTTGCGATAGCTGCCAGGGTAGCACCGGATGATATGCCAACAAACAATCCTTCCATCTGAGCGGCCCTTCGTACAAATCCGAAAGCTTCTTCCCTGGAAACCTGAATTGTCCCATCCAGTATTTTCACATTCAGGTTATCAGGGATAAAGCCAGCCCCAATACCCTGGAGTGGATGAGGGCCAGGTTTACCACCACTGATAACGGGTGATAATGCCGGTTCTACTGCAAATGTTTTCATGGATGGAAATTTTTCTTTCAGAACTTCCGTACAGCCGGTTATATGTCCACCTGTACCAACACCTGTGATCAGATAATCGATACCTTCAGGAAAATCCCGGAGAATTTCCTGTGCAGTGGTCCGGCGGTGAATATCAATATTTGCTTTATTATCGAACTGGGATGGCATCCATGCATCAGGTATCTCCCTGAGCAGTTCGTGTGCCCTTGCAATTGCCCCCTTCATTCCTTCCTCCCTGGGAGTCAGTTCAAACCTGGCTCCGTATGCAGCCATAATACTTCGTCTTTCGATGGAAAGAGATTCAGGCATGATCAATATAATGCTATACTTTTTGACCGCTGCAACCATGGCTAATCCAATACCGGTATTACCGGAAGTTGGTTCTATGATTACAGATCCTTTCCTCAATAAACCCTTTTCCTCTGCATCCTCAACCATTGATAAGGCTATCCGGTCCTTTATACTACCACCGGGATTAAACTTCTCCAGCTTTATCCATACTTCGTAATCTTCCGGGTAAAGATGATTAATCCTTAAATGTGGCGTGTTTCCTATAGTTTCGAGAATATTTAATGCTTTCATGGTATTATTTTTGATTGTAAGGGTATGACTTATAGTCATGCCCTTACCGGATCAGTTAGAAAATCTGATCATATTACCCAATTTATCAGATCCTTATTGTCCCTGCTTTCACGTACAATGGTTTTATGCTTTTGATATACCACTGAATTGGGTGGAACACTTTCCGTCAACCAAACATTTCCCCCGATAACCGTATCATGACCAATAACTGTTTCTCCTCCCAAAATAGTGCTTCTTGCATAAATAATGACATTATCTTCAATGGTAGGATGCCTTTTTTTCTTTGCCAGTTTCTTTTCCACAAATAAAGCACCCAGTGTTACACCCTGGTATATCTTAACATTATCCCCTATCAGGGTTGTCTCCCCGATCACAGTCCCTGTTCCATGATCGATAAAAAAGGATTTTCCGATACGGGCACCGGGGTGAATATCAACACCAGTTATACTATGTGCATATTCGGTCATTACCCTGGGAAGAACAGGTACCTGCAAATCATATAAAACATGGGCTAATCGGTAAACTGCAATGCTGAAAAATCCCGGATAGCAAAGTATGACCTCTTCAACAGATTCAGAAGCAGGATCAAATTTTGTGAATGCGTTGGCATCATCGAGCATCATTTTATAGTTGCCCGGTAATTCGTCGAAAAATCTGGAACAAATAATGTCCGGCTTTTCTTTCAGATATGGAATTAAAGGCACCAACAGCTCCCCCAGTCTCATAATCAAGTCAACCAGTTTCTGTTTTATCTCTTTTTTAGTAAAATTCCTCTTGACCCTGAAAGGAAAAAGGAAATTAATAATCTCTTCAACAAATTGCTGTGTTGGAACCGTTGCGGGAACTTCAGCGCAATAACCCTGGTTAATAGCGTACAGATATTCCGGGAAGTCTTTCAGGATACTTTTCATGTTTAATAATTGATTTTCAAATGATTGTTATACAAGTTAAAGTTGTAATTTAAATAATATTTTTTACTATATGATGAACCATATCTAAAATTTATCTGGAATGTCAAATATGATTCCCTGATATGCTTTTATTGATTCTGGGAGGCTGTCCCGGCGAAGGTAAGATTAAATGAATAAACCAATGAAAACACGTTGGAGTATAATGCAATTGACTGATCGCCAATATCCGTAAGGGCATAATCTATGTTGAAATTCTTTATCCTGATCCCCAATCCTAGAACAGGTTGAAAATCAAATGACCTGCTTTTATCATAATCCGGTATAAACTGAATATTTCCCATTCCTAGGCGAAGGTATACGATCTTTCTATAGTCAAACTCAAATCCGATATGCGGATCAATACTCATAAAACTTGTACCTATCAACACATGTCTTTTACCATCGAAGGTAATTTCAGAATCCAGTTCAGTAAGCATCGAGAATTTTTCTGAGATTGTAATTTCCCTGGACGCGCCCAGGATAAGCCTTGGCAGAGTGAGTTCAAGAGAATTTTCAGGCAATTCGTTACCCGTGACAGCAAATACCTCCTGTAGCCCGGTGGTATTGAATCTCCATGCATTAAATGTAGAGGTAACATCTCTTCCTGCCAGGGCGAAATGCCACCTGCCCATATCATACCTTGCTGCAGCATCAAATCCAAAACCCCAGGCATGCGCAAACTCACCCGTTTTTCGATATAGTATCTTCATATTTGTTCCAAAATACAAGCCTTCAACCTCTGATTTTCTTGCATAGGAAAATATAAAACCATAATCTGCTGCGGAAAATGAACTGATTCTGTCATACCGTATATTACCATCGCTGTCAATCAGTTCGAGTGTATTTGGTATATTATCAACTCCAAAACGCAGTACTGACATGGCCCCAACACTCTTTTCATCGATCCTGACGGAGAAGGCTCCGTAATCATATTTTGCTATTCCTGCAAAATACTCAGCATGCATCAGCCCTGCCTGGGAATTCATTATATTGAGGTTTAATCCTGCAGGATTCCAATATCCTGATGTTACATCTTCCACAGTGGCTATGACCGAATTAGCCATTCCCAGAGCCCTGGCACCCACACCAATGGCTAAAAATTCATTGCTGTATTTAGCAACCTGCCCGGTTATAGGACACAATGGAATAATCAATGCCAATATGTATACAACTATTCGCAATATTTTATCCTATTACCCCTGTTTGTAAAAATAAAATACTGTTTTCTTTTACTGCCAGGCTAAAGTTAATTAACTAACATTTCATTATTTTTATTGTTAAATTGCTAAATTGTTATATTGTTAATTTATATTGTTTTTAATCTGACAATTCTATATCAACAAATGACCATTTAACAATTTAACAATGTAACAATTTATCAGAAAACTGAATAAAAGCTTAACCAACCAACGAACTACAATTAATTTATGGAGTCTCGCCAGCCCTTCTATAAACACATCCCTAATATACTGACCCTGATAAATTTGTGTTGCGGGTTTCTCTCGATTATATCGATATTTTACAGGAACCTTGAAGGAGCTGCCCTGTTCATTGTTATAGCATCAGTATTTGATTTACTTGATGGTTTTACTGCCAGGTTGCTGAATGCAACCTCCGAGAGTGGTAAGGTTCTGGATTCGCTAGCCGATGTGGTCAGCTTTGGTGTGGCACCAGCAGCATTAATATTTATCATTATCGAATATTCTCTTATTCGTTCGAATATCGATTTCAGTTTTATCGATGCAACATTTACAGACAGGCTATTATTGTTTTCTTCAGCCGTTCTCCTGGTTACTGCAGCATTAAGGCTTACCGGGTTTGTACTACAGAAAGATTCAACAACATTCAAAGGATTGCCCACCCCTGCTGTTGCACTTTTTATTGCAGGCCTTACTTTCATACTGACTGATCCGGTGACTGAGAAGATTGCTGAATGGATCATGAAGTTGTATCTACTGATCCCGGTAGTTCTTTTATTAAGTTTTTTGATGCTCAGCAATATCAGGTTCATCTCATTAAAATTTAAACAATTTGATTTTCAGCATAATAAGATAAAATATATATTTATTGCATTTTCTGCTGTTTTATTGATATTATTGCAGAAATTTGGGATCAGTCTTATTGTTATAACATATATAATAATTTCAGTTATCAGCCATTTTGTATCAAAATCCTCTGACATATGAAATTTATTGCAGAAATCAATATCATGCCCCTGAAGGTACTACTTGATCCCCAGGGAAAAGCTATTTCTAACAGCATGAAAAATCTTGGATTTACGGAAATGTCAAATGTGCGTGTTGGAAAACATATTACCCTTGAAATAACTGCAGAATCAAGGGAATATGCAATGGAAAGAGTGAACGATGTCTGTAATAAATTACTTTCAAATCCTATTATCGAGGGTTTCGAATACTCCCTTCATGAAATGTAGAGCAGGGAGCATAAAGCAGGGAGCAGGGGGCAGGGAGCAGGGAGCATGGAGCAGGGAGCATAAAGCATGGAGCATGGAGCAGGGAGTAGGGAGCATGGAGTAGGGGGCAGGGAGCAGGGAGTAGG
>LJUQ01000085.1 GCA_001304505.1 Bacteroides sp. SM23_62_1 | reverse complement strand
AGGGACGAGCATGAAAAACCTTTACTTATTATAGGTAAAACGGTTATGGGTAAGGGAGCTGTGACAGAGACGGGCGAGAGTTTTGAGCGGCAGGTTTCGACACACGGCATGCCTTTGAGCAGTGCAGGTGGTTCATTCGAAAAAACCGTCCTGAACCTTGGTGGAGACCCTGCCGATCCTTTTACCACCTTCCCTGAGGTGAGAGAATATTTTGACCGTGTTATCGAACAGAAGATTGGTGAAGCAAGGAAGAGGAAGGAAGAGGAGAAACGGTGGGCACAACTCCATCCTCAGCAGGCTGCCAAACTGGATTTCTTCCTCAGTGGCCGGGCACCGGACATAGACTTTTCCCGCATTGTCCATAAAGAGGGTATCGCCACCCGTGCTGCCTCAGGGAATGTGCTGTCTTTCTTTGCCACAGAAATTGAAAATATGATTGTCGCATCGGCTGATCTCTCCAACAGTGATAAGACGGATGGATTTTTGAAGAATACAAAACCGCTGGTGAAAAATGACTTTACCGGAGCGTTTCTCCAGGTAGGGGTTGCGGAATTGACCATGGCTGCCCTGGCAAACGGCATAGCGCTTCATGGCGGGGTGATACCTGTATGCGGGACCTTCTTCGTGTTCTCCGATTATATGAAGCCTGCTGTAAGGCTTGCAGCGTTGATGGAGCTGCCGGTAAAATATGTCTGGACCCATGATGCTTTTCGTGTTGGTGAAGACGGACCGACGCACCAGCCGGTTGAACAGGAAGCGCAGATCAGGCTGATGGAACAGCTCCGTAACCATTCCGGCATGAACAGCTGTCTTGTCCTCCGCCCTGCCGATGCAAGCGAAACAACAGTTGCATGGAAAATGGCACTTGAAAACACGCATTCTCCCACTGCCCTGATCCTGTCCAGGCAAAATATCCAGGATCTTCCGGCCAGTGAAGGATCCACCAGGCTGAAGGATGCCGGACAGGCTGCTAAAGGAGCCTATGTTGTCATCCCTGCAAAAGGTACTCCCGATATCGTGCTGGTGGGTAATGGTTCGGAGGTCTCCACACTCGTTGCAGGAGCCGGTTTGCTGAAAGAACGTAAAAACCTGAATATTCAGGTTGTCTCAGCAATATCGGAAGGATTATTCCGGAACCAGGATAAAACCTACCGGGATAAAGTAATACCACCCGGAGTGCCGGTGCTCGGACTGACCGCCGGCCTTCCATCAAGCCTGAGAGGGCTGACAGGAGAGAAAGGGTTTATCATTGGCCTGGAAACATTCGGTTTCTCAGCTCCATATAAGGTTCTGGATGAACAGTTTGGATTTACTGCGGAGAATGTTTATAACCAGGCGGTGAAGTATTTGGAGGGGTATGAATAGTTCCTGGTTCTCGGTTCCTGGTTCCTGGTGGGTGTGAATTTTGGGTGTGGGGGGTGAGACCAGCGAATACGTCTCACGACTCACGACCATAATCAGCCGCTGCTTCGGAGAGGATCTTCAGTTGCTTTTCATCATTTTCGAAGGCGGTACCTACAACAATTATATCAGCTCCGGCCTCATAGAGCGCTTTGGCCTGTGCAGGAGTCTGTATCCCTCCCCCGACAATCAGGGGTATACTGATGTTTCGTTTTACTTCCGACACAAGGGTTGTCTTTACCGGTTCAAGTGCGCCACTGCCGGCCTCAAGATACAATAACCTGTGACCCAGCATCTCTCCTGCAAGAGCGGTGGCAACGGCAAGGTCAACCTTATCGGCCGGGATTGGTTTGGTATTGCTGATATATTCAACAGAGGTAAGACGGCCATTTTCAACCAGTATATATCCTGTCGGGATGATCTCCAGCCCACTCTTTTTCAGGAGTGGGGCGGCGATCACATGATTGCCGATAAGATATTCAGGATTTCTTCCGGATATGAGACAGAGCAGGAAGATAGCGTCAGCGTTGCCGGAGATTTGGAGAATATTACCTGGGAAAAGAATAACCGGCCTGGTGGTCTCCTGTTTAAGGATCTCGACGGTTTCATGGATGGGCGATGCCACAAGGCTGCCGCCCACAAGTATAAAATCAACAGGGTGCCTGTCTGCCGCCCGGCCAAGACGGCCCAGCGACACCCTGTCGTGCTTGTCGGGATCAACCTGAAGAGCAAACATCTTCCTTTTCTTAACAGTATCCCTTATAACCTCGTAAAGCATGATTCTTTATTTACAACTCCAGACAATAATATAATTATCCAGACTGAAATATTTCAGTTCAAATTTTTCTGATCCTGCATCACTGTTAACCACACCGGCAAGCTGTCCTTCAGGGCCAGGATCAAAACAATCAATAATAATATCTTTCTTGAAGTGAATACCCTGCTTATCACAGATCTTATAAAGTGCTTCCTTGGCACACCAGTGAATATACAGATGATACTTGATTAATTCCGGATCGTCCGTAATTTTTTCGGATTCATGGATAAAACGATCTGCTATTTTACTGATGCGGTGCGACATATGTTCCATATCGATGCCAACCCTTTTGCCTTTACTCATCAGGATGGCAGTCAGTTTGTTGGAATGTGAGATGCTGATGTTAAACGACTTATCTTCCAGATAGGGCTTTCTTTCTGTATTATACATTATCCTTACACTCCTTCCGGTCATTTCGTTTGCCAGGGTACGTACACTGAGCCATTCCAGTTTTCTTTCCGGATTGCGGAATCCTTCAAGTGTTGCCTGTTCCCGTGGGTTCAGGACAAGCTTCGACAGCAGCTCATCATACCCTTCGCTGATCAACCAGATGCCGATAGAACATTGCCCCGGAAGCTTTTTATGAAGGATCACAGCCATAACAAAAATATTGAGTGGATAAAATTCAGAATTTTTATTGAAATTTCCATTCAAAGGTCTCAACAAGATGTTTTATATCCTCCAGAAAAAAATCGATGACCGGTGCCATGGAATCAGCATCCGGCTCAACATTAAAGTATAGTGATCCTCTCAGAAAATGCCTGTTACTGTCGGTCAGGTAAAATTGAACACTGGATGCTGCATCCCCTTTGATCTCATAGAGCAGTCCGAAAACCCTGATTGAATCATTGGTAAAAACAGTCTCCCTGATGGCATCTGCCTTGATCGTATGCTTGTAAGCCAGTGTCCTGCTGTCTTCAATGTATTTGTTGATGTTATTGTCAACAGGCTTATAACTGATATGTATCTTCCCTCCGAACCCTTTAAATTCAATATTGACCCAGCATGGCTCTGCTATTCTCCCCGTATCCGGGACAACTCTGCCATAGACAGGGTACTCAAACCGGTATGGACAGATTGAATCATATATCCTGTAAGCTTTATCGGGGAAATCAATCCTCATATAACCGGGCGGTTTGGGGGTATAATTTCTTTTGCAGAGTGACAGAGAAAGGAGGAGAAGGACAGAGAACAGTTTTATAGCGAAATATATTTTTTTTGTTTTTACTTTTAAGGACTCACCCCCCTGCCTGTACTGCCGTTCCGGCAGGCAGGCTATCCCCCTCTCTCGAGAAAGAGAGGGAATTTTCGGGGTACGTCCGGTAGCATATGTTAAAATATTTTCTTTCAAACCGGTTGCTATTAGCCTTAAATATCATTTTGCAAATTTATTTTCACCTTAATCTGTTTGATACGTCTTTTGTCAATAGATTCGATGGTGAAAGTAAGATCCTTGATGACAATTTTTTCCCCGTATGATGGCATAACTCCTTTCTGTTCCAGGATAAGCCCTGCAAGTGTATCTGCTTCTCCTTTGATCTGATCGAACATATCTGTTGGCTTGTTGATAATTTTAAGAAAATCGTTCAGAAGAACCTTCCCATCAAACAGCCAGGTTCTTTCATCCAGTTGCTCATGGATCGTTTCATCCTCATCCGATTCATCAACGATTTCACCAACAATTTCTTCTATGATATCTTCCAGTGTGATAATCCCGCTGGTACCGCCATATTCATCGACAACGATTGCCATATGGATCTTTTTTGTCTGAAACTCACGCAGGAGGTCATCAATTTTCTTGTTATCCGGAACATAATAAGGTGGACGGATGAGGGTCTGCCAGTTGAACCGGTTTGATTTCTGGAAATGAGGGAGAAGGTCTTTAATATAAAGAATACCCTTAATGTTATCAATATTTTCAGAATATACGGGTATCCTTGAGTAACCTAGTTCAACAAGCATGGGGATAAGTTCCTGCAGTTTGGTCTGGATGTCAATAGTTGCTATATCGATCCGCGGAGTCATAATCTCCCGGACATTGATATTCCCGAATTTCACAATACTTTCCAGGATATTTTTTTCATCTGCTATATCATCAGCCGCCAGCTCCAGGGCCTCAGACAGGTCGTCCATGGATATATTTTGTCTTTTACCCGATAATCTTCTTTTAACTATGGAGGTTGAGAAAATAAGGAAAGATGCTATAGGATAAAACAATTTTTCAAATCCTTTGACAGGATAGATCATGAATAGTGCAAAAGATGTGCTGAACTGGTTGGCATAAAGCTTGGGAAGTATTTCGCCGAATAACAGGAGGATGAAAGTGATGATGATGACCTTAATGATAAATTCAAGCACGGGCGAATCGGTGATATGTACCAGGGAATTCATGACGAATGCCGATAAGATCACGATTCCAATATTTATGAAATTATTGGTTATCAGGATAGTTGCCAGAAGACGCTCAGGTGCTTCGAGCAATCGCAAAATCATCCGTGATCTTTTTGAATCTTTCTCTTCCAGGTAAGATAATTCGGAGGGAGATAGTGAGAAAAATGCAACCTCTGATCCTGATATCAATGCTGATCCGATCAATAATATAAATATGCACAGAAGGGCAATGATCATGCCTGGTGTAACCGGACTAAAGGTGGCATTTATAGCCGACAGAATAATTAATGAGTAAGGATCTGTTTCCAAACCAGGAGAAAAATTTATTGATTAGATCAAAATGGGAGGTCGTCGTCTTCCTCAGGATGAGCATCATTACTGTTAATATCCTCATTGTCAGCCGGCTCTTCCACCTTATCCGTGGTTTGTGGTGCCGCCTGTGCGGCCTGTGTATCCATCGCGGCAGCGTCATCAGGTTTTCTGCCGAGCATTTGCATGTTATCAGCAATAATTTCGGTTGTGTATCTTTTATTGCCATCCCTGTCATCCCAGGAACGGGTTCTGATCCTGCCTTCAATATACAGCTGTGTTCCTTTTTTAACATATCGCTCGGCGATCTCTGCAAGACCTCTCCACAGGACAATATTATGCCATTCCGTAGTCGTGATCCTTTCGCCATTCCTGTTCCTGTATGTCTCACTGGTTGCCAGGGGAAAGGAACAGACAGCAGTTCCACCTTCAAGATACCGGATGTCGGGATCTTTCCCAACATTACCAACGAGTATTACCTTATTGACAGTCATAATTTTTTTCAAAAAGAGGGATTAAAGATACAAAAATTGTCGCAATTGTCGCAATTGTCGCAATTGTCGCAATGTCGTAATTGTCGCAATGTCGTAATTGTCGCAATTGTCGCAATGTCGCAATTGTCGCAATGTTGCAATCTCGCAATTGTCGCAATTGTCGCAATTGTCGCAATGTCGTAATTGTCGCAATGTTGCAATCTCGCAATTGTCGCAATTGTCGCAATTGTCGCAATGTTGCAATCTCTCAATTGTCGCAATGGTTTCAATGGTTGCAGGTGTGGGTTTAGGATTGAGGGTCGCAATGTTCGCAATTGTCGCAAGGTTTCAATTCTGGCTATTATAGCATGATTCAGAGGCGTTTAAATACACAGCCAGTTTGTTTCCTTGATGAAGCGGTCGATTAATCTTGGTAATGGCAGGTCGTTGAGTTTTTTCTGGTGGATCTTCAAATAATTTCCTGTAAGAAGCCGTGCCGGATATCTACCGACAAAGTAAAATCGTGCAAATATGACCTGGTGTGTCAGGATATGTTTCCGGATGGTTGAATATTTCAGGACTTCCGGTCCCGGAGATCCGAAAATGTTTTTCCATCCGGGTGTATCCCTTAGTTTTTGTAATGATGCTGGCTGACCGGTCTCAATCAGGGGGAAGTCATATAATCCTTTCCATATATCCGAGCCATCACGTTTTCTGATTATCATATTATCATTATCCAGGATGATAAAGTAATGAAAATATCTCTTTTTGATTTCCGGTTTTACTTTTTTTACCGGCAGGTCCCGGACGGCATCATAATTATATGCGAAGCACTCTTTCCGGAGGATACAGGCAGGACAGGATGGAGTAACAGGTGTACAATTCAGAGCTCCAAACTCCATCAGGGCCTGGTTGAACAGGCCGGGTTCTTCAGTATCCATTATTTCAAGGGCTTTTTCAAAAAAAGTTTTTGTGCCGGAGGAACGGATACCGAAGACCCTGGAAAGGACCCTGATGACATTTCCGTCAACGACAGGAACCTTTTCACCAAATGCGATCGATGCAACAGCCGCGGCAGTATATGGTCCTATACCCTTCAATTTTATCAGCCCGGCATATGTTGACGGCAGCATACCCCCGCTGTTCATGTTGATATACCTTGCCGTATCGTGCAGATTCCTGGCCCTGGTATAATAGCCAAGTCCCTGCCATATTTTCATTACCTCATCCGGATCAGCCATGGCCAACGATGGCAGATCAGGGAACCGTTTCATGAAGCGATGAAAATATTGTAATCCCTGATCAACCTTTGTTTGCTGAAGAATGACCTCAGAGACCCAGATCGTGTATGGATCTTTTGTTTTTCGCCAGGGAAGGTCGCGCCTGGTCTTCAGATACCAGCGTATAAGTCGTTTACTGATAGTCATCGCAATGAAATGGTTACAATGGTCGCAATAGTCGCAATGGTTACAATGGTCGCAATAGTCGCAAAGGTTACAATGGTTGCAATAGTCACAATGGTTATAATGGTTGCAATAGTCGCAATGGTCGCAGGTGTGGGTTTAGGGTTGAGGGGGTGGGGGTGCTATTGTCCGGTTGGAAACCGGGAATATAGTTCCTGGTTCTCGGTTCCTGGTTCCTGGTGTGAGTGGGTTCAGGGTATGAGTGTGATCGATGGTTACAGGGGTATGAATGTGTCCGGTTGGAAACCAGACTTCACTCCATTACACACTTCCCTGGTTAACGAATTATTCTGTGCTCCCTGCTCCCTGCTCCCTGCTTCTTCCTTAACTCTTTTTAAAAGAAATCATTAAAAATAATGGAATAGTATTTCATTTATAAGGAGAAATCATTTATATTTGCAGTTCAAGTTATGAAATTCACTGTAATTTATTGATAATTAAAGATTTTAAAAATGACTAAAGCAGACATCGTAAACGAGATCTCAAAAAACACCGGGATTGAGAAGGTAACAGTTCAAAAAACTGTTGAAGCCTTTATGGAAACTGTTAAGGATTCCATTGTAAAGGACAAGAATGTATATCTCAGAGGATTTGGCAGTTTTATTGTGAAGAAAAGAGCCAAAAAAACTGCCAGGAATATTTCCAAAAACACCACCATTATTATCCCGGAACACTACATTCCATCTTTCAAGCCTGCTAAATCATTCGTTAACAAGGTTAAGAACAACGTTAAGCGTTAAACTTTTGCTGACCAATTTTAAGGAGAGGAGATACCAAAGATGCCAAGTGGAAAGAAGCGAAAAAGGCATAAGATGGCGACGCACAAGCGGAAAAAACGTTTAAGGAAGAACAGGCATAAAAAGAAGAAGTAGAACGATTTCCTTTACTTATTCATTCAGAAGATTTTATCTTTTCCTGAACCTAGAGAACTACACTGTTCTTTAGGTTTCTTCTGTTTTTATCTATTGCTTGTATTACGACGGTACTGCGATTAAAAGTATTGCATTTGTGAGTAAGGAATCTGAAAAGGAGCTTATTATTGATGCATCTTCCCCTGAAATCTCAATTGCCCTGCTTGAAGACAAACAGCTCGTTGAGCTGAAGAAAGAAAAAAGTGATCCAAAGTATTCGGTAGGTGATATTTATCTGGGCAGGGTGAAGAAAATCATGCCAGGCCTAAATGCGGCTTTTGTCGATATAGGTTATGGTAAGGATGCATTTTTGCATTACCTCGATCTGGGGCCACAGTTTAATTCCCTCAATAAATACCTGAGTCTGGCGCTTTCGCATAAGGGTAGAGTAATACCCATGCATAAATTCAAGCGGGAGCAGGACATTCCCAAAGATGGAAAAATATCTGATATCCTGAAGGCCGGGCAGAATGTTCTTGTCCAGATCGTTAAGGAGCCGATATCCACCAAGGGCCCGAGGTTGAGTTCTGAGGTCTCCCTTGCCGGACGGCACCTTGTGTTAATACCTTTCAGCGATAAGGTTTCCATCTCCCAGAAGATTGAGTCGGATGAAGAGAGAAACAGGTTAAAGCGGTTATTGCTCAGTATCCGTCCCAAAAATTTTGGCACCATTGTCAGGACCGTTGCCGAAGATAAGAAGGTAGCCGTACTTGACAGTGAGCTGAGAGGCCTGGTAAAAAAGTGGGAGATGGCATTTGAGAACCTGCACGGCACTCATCCTCCAAAGCTGGTAATCAGTGAAATAAACCGTACCACTGCCATCGTTAGAGATATTCTCAATGTTTCCTTCAACAGCATATATATCAATGATAAAGCCCTCTTCCTGGAGATGAAAGATTATATTTCCACTATTGCTCCGGAGAAGAAGAAAATTCTCAAATTATTTTCCGGTAGTGAACCGATATTTGAAAAATACGGTATCAATAAGCAGATCAAATTATTGTTTGGCCGGACTGTATCTTTCAAGAACGGTGCCTATATGATCATTGAGCATACAGAAGCGCTGCATGTTATTGACGTTAACTCGGGCAACCGGTCTAAGTCCATGGCTAATCAGGAGACGAATGCCCTGGAAGTGAATCTGGCGGCTGCGAAGGAGATTGCACGTCAGCTGCGTTTGCGCGATATGGGTGGGATCATTGTGGTTGATTTCATCGATATGATTTCCAATGAGCATAAAAATATGCTGTTTGAGAAGATGAAAGAGGCCATGGATGCCGACCGGACAAAGCATAATATACTACCTCTCAGCAAGTTCGGGTTGATGCAGATCACCCGGCAACGTGTCCGGCCGGAAATGAATATTGATGTGTCGGAGAAGTGCCCCTCCTGTGAAGGCACCGGCAAAATCTCACCAAGCATCATGTTTCCTGAGAAACTTATGGAAACAATACGTACTGCTGTTGAACAATTCAAATTGAAAAAGCTGACCATACACGTTCATCCCTTTATAGAAGCCTATCTGAACCGGGGAGTGTTTCCCATTATCAGGAAATGGGGAAAAGAGACAGATTGCAGGATCACTGCCAAACCTGAGACATCACAAAGCCTTTTTGAAATCCGCATGTTTACCTCCGATGGCGAGGAAATCCCTTTATAATTCATTTCCTGGCATTTGCTTTAACCCGTTATTAACACTTCTGTCTTTGAGAGTTTTAAGTGAAAATGGTATTTTTGTATGGACTCACTCTCTGGCCCTCTTTCGAGAGAGAGGGGGAACAGGCGGATGAGACTTGAGAAGGTGAATGATTTAAATATTGATAAAAGGGGTAATGATGTCATGTTGGACTCCCCCCTGATTCCCAAACTACAAAGGCAGGGAGGGGAGAGTCATGGAATCATTATCTTAAGATTATTTAAGTTTTTTTAATAGTAATTTTGAAGGGGAGCATCACACATAATTTACTTAAAATGATGTGTTGCCTTCTTCAGTGGAAGATAAAATCAGTCTATCAAGTATGAAAAAATCATTTCTTGTCCTGTTGCTTCTTATTCTTACCACTGTTATTTTCCGGCTACAATCACAGGTGCTTGACCCGGTAGACTGGGAATTTTCTTATGAACAGACCGGTAACAACCATGTTGATCTTATTTTCATGGCCAGGATAGAAGATAATTGGCACCTGTATTCCCAGGATCTTCCTGAAGGGGGGCCGATCCCTACCTCCTTTACATTTATTGCATCAGATAATTATACACGAGCGGGGGATGTAAAGGAAATAACAAGGCCGGAAGTGAAGCATGATCCAAGCTTTGACCTAGACCTTAAGATGTTCAGTCATGAGGCAGAGTTCAGGCAGACAGTCATGATCATGGCCGAAGGGGCTTTTTCACTTTCCGGCACGATCGAATATATGACCTGTGATGATCAGCGTTGCCTGCCACCGACAGAGGAAGAATTTACTTTTACCCTCGGCGGATCGGAGGGGGTTATTGATCAGCCGTCAGAGGGGCAGCCTCTGCGTACAGCCCCTCAGACACTTACTGTGGACAGTGATGATAAGCCTGTCTCAACCATTGATGATGCGGTAGTTGAATCCATTCCCTCAACCGGTGAAAGCCGGTCGCTCTGGCTGTTTTTCCTCATCTCTTTCCTTGCGGGGCTCGGAGCTATTCTCACACCCTGTGTATACCCCATGGTACCCATGACGATTACATTCTTTATGAGAGGGAGTGAAAACCGTATCAGGGCCATCCTGAAAGGCCTCGTTTTCGGAATCTCTGTCATCCTGATATATACCCTGATAGGTGTTATTGTGGCATTAACGAGTGCAGGTGCCGATGTTGCGAGTCAGCTCAGCACACACTGGATACCCAACATCATTTTCTTTTTGCTCTTCATGGTTTTTGCCGCATCATTCCTCGGGATGTTTGAACTGATCCTTCCGGGAAACTGGGTAAACAGTGCCGATAAGCAGGCAGATAAAGGGGGGTATATTGGAGCTTTTTTTATGGCGCTTACCCTTGTGCTGGTCTCATTTTCCTGTACAGGCCCAATTGTGGGAGCTATCCTTGTTGAATCAGCCGGTGGACTGGCATTCAAGCCCATCCTTGGCATGTTCGGCTTTTCATTTGCCTTTGCCCTTCCCTTTACCCTTCTGTCCATTTTCCCATCCTGGCTGAAGGGCCTCCCGAAGTCGGGCGGATGGATGAATTCAGTGAAGGTAGTGCTGGGCTTTATAGTCCTGGCATTCGGATTTAAGTTCCTGAGTACAATCGATCAGACCTATCATCTTAACATACTAAGCCGGGAGGTATACCTGTCATTATGGATTGTGATCTTTACCATGATGGGCTTTTACCTGCTCGGCAAGCTAAGGCTGGCAAACGACAGCGTCCTGCCGCATATCAGCGTTCCACGCCTCATCCTTGCGATCATCACCTTTTCTTTTGTTGTTTACCTGGTCCCCGGCCTTTTTGGAGCACCACTTACGGGTATCTCAGCACTGATACCACCGAAATCCAGCCAGTCATTTGATCTTACCTACACAATACCGGCCATACCTGCAGGACAGGATAATATGTCTTTGCCAGGCACGGGGAACTGCGGCCCTGCAAAATATTCCGATTTCCTCCATCTGCCCTGGGGACTGCCCGGTTATTTTGATTATGAGGAAGGGATGGCCTGTGCAAAGAAAGAGGGTAAGCCTGTCTTTCTTGATTTCAAGGGGCATGCCTGCAGTAACTGCAAGGAGATGGAAGCAAAGGTCTGGTCAGACCCGGATGTGCTGAGAAGACTCCGTGAAAACTACGTGATCATTGCCCTGTATGTCGATGACAGGACAAAACTTCCTGAAAATGAATGGATAACATCCAGCTTTGACGGGAAGGAAAAGAGGACGATCGGGAAGAAAAACATGGATTTGCAGATCACGAGATTCAATACCAACACACAGCCATATTATGTACTTGTTGACCATGAGGGTTATCCGCTCGTCCCGCCACGGGGGCATGATCTGAATGTACAAAGGTTTGTGGAATGGCTTGATGAAGGGGTGAGAAGGTTTGAGGAGTAATTATCAATACTATTTTATTGAAAAGAATCCACCGGTTTCTGTTAAATAAATTTAAAAGGCTTCCCGCAGATTTACGCAGATTGGACCGCAGATTTCGCAGATTCTATATTTTCAAATTCATATTATCTGCGAAAATCTGCGAGAAATTATGAAATATTTATTCAGGAAATGAAAATATAGTATTCAAAAATACACCTGTCAGCTAATCAAAACTTCCCGAACTTCAACGAGATATTATAACTGAGCCCGTTCAAAGCGTCCACAGGTGTATCAAACAAATTGATTTCTGAAGTATACCTGTAGGATACTCCCAGTGCCAGCCTGAACGACCTTATGACATTCAGTTCAATATCCACCCCCGGTTCGATAACCAAAAATGATGTGGCATCTTCAGCATAATAATTGGGATCATCCCAGTCGGTTGATCCATAGCTTGACATATAAGCAACACCACCCACACCAAACAGTACCGGGGCGGAAATATGAACCGGTATCTTCGGCAGGATAATTGGTTCCAGGACCATTCCGCCATAGCCACCTGTTAAATTAACATTCTGGCTGAGCACATCATTATAATGCATGTCATTGATAAATCCTAGTCCACCAAAGCCAATGGCAATCCAGTGCCCGATGATCCAGGATCCTCTGCCTCCAATAACAATGGCATCCATATTATCGATCTCCGAATACCCGAGGATGAATGCTCCATAGCCACCATGGGACACATGATCTCCAAAAAGGGTAATAACCTCATCGCGCCTTTCCTTGTACTCAAGGTCTTTATCTTCCTGTGCTTTTATCGGGAAAAACAGGAATACGATCAGTATGAACATTAAAATTGCTCTCATAATCAGTCAGATTTATTGTTTTAAAATGTATACTTTATATTAAATGCTATATCCCAGATACTTACCTGGAAAAATTCAAATAGTGACAGTTCAAAGAAGGGCAGGTAGTCCAGTCCTATCTGAACCGGCAGTGCTGGAAAATGATATTCTAATCCGAGGTATCCATCCATTCCTATCAGGGGTGAAAATCTTTTATCGGTACGGTAATACTCCCGGAAGACAAATTTATAGGTATCGGTATAGGTAAATCCCACATGGCCACCATATCCATAGACAAAAAAGAAATCTTCAGAGATTTTCCAGTATGTGGGCCTGAATCTCTCTCTGAGTACGGAGAATTGTATCCCGCCTTTTCTGAAGCTCAGCAGGCCCTCGTATGCAAGATCGGGTTCAAGGAACTGGCGGTAGGTAATTCCCGAACTGACACCTCCCCTGAGCCCGACTGCCTTGTAATAATTCTGAGCATTCAGGGGCAGGCTGAACAGCAGCATAAGAAAGACTAAATTTTTCATTGTGTAGCGTGTATAATTCGACTATTTATTACTATTAATAACTGATCCTGAGCCGCTTATCCGGATGTTAAGATGCGGATTACCTTTATAGAAGATGTTACCGCTTCCTGATATATTGGCATCCAGGAGGTCATAAACAAAAACATACATATCGCCTGATCCTGAGATGTTTGCCGAACAATAGTCCTGTTCCATGTGGAAGGCTTTTATTTTTCCTGATCCTGGAATATCCAGATCCCCTTCTTCACAGACACCCCACAGTTCAATTTCTCCCGATCCTGTGATGAGTGCATCCAGCTCCAGTGCGTCCACATCCCTGAGATCAATCTTTCCTGAACCGGTGAGTTCAACCCTGACCTGGTCAACATAGATCAGGTCCTCACAGTAGATCACGCCCGACCCTTCCAGGCTTATAAAATGTACCGCAGGGGTATGGACAAAGATCTGAACCGGATGGTTGTCACTTGTCCGCAGGCATCGCCTGGTAGAATTATTCAGGACCAGGTTATCATTCCTTATGCCTGTCTTGATGTATGGCAGCAGGTTCTCATCTGCCACCACAAAAGCTTTGTATACCGAATCAATGACGATAATGACATCAAAATCCCCTTCGGAGACAATGCCGCTGAAATGGCTGAATTCTCTTTCCTGGGAAACGATGACCCCATTACCCTTCAGGCAATCCCACCAGTAATCATCACAGGCTGTAATAGCCAGCATCATCATACCTATGACCAGTATTGAAAAAGTGTTAATTTTTTTCATTGTTATATTGTTTTAAAGTAAGCATCTTCCCTTTCATTAATTCCGTGTCTGATGACCGGGTTATATTAAATTTACCAAATAGTCACAGCGTTGGGTATTTCAGATTTACCCCCCTTTGGTTCCCCCCTCTCTCGCCAGGGAAGAGGGCAGGAGGGGTGAGTCTGAATTTAGTTATGACACAATCCCACCTGTTATAAACTACCTGTAACATTTTTTCTTTTGTCCAGTGTTATGATACATTTTCTTGGTGCCGTGATCTCCACACGTTGAGAAGTATTACCTGAACCGACCTGTCCATACAGGCGGAACTCATTGGCTCCCTCGGTGGTCTTTTCAAGCTGGCCAAAATTATCCGGCATCCTGATTGCCACATCAGGATGATAATCTATATCAAGATAATAGGAGGAAGCTGAATTGAATATGATGTAAAGATCAGCATATTCTGAGTTAATATTGATAAAGGAAAAATCACGCCTGACAGAATCAATTTTAAGATCACCGTACCTGGGGGTATAGTTGATTTCTTCATTCATCTTATAGATCCAGATATCGGAAAAATAACTGTCACCAAACAGGTTATTTAACTCTGAGATCGTGTATTTATCCCTGCTCGACTGTGTTTTCAGGATGTCCGCCTGGTAAATCCTTATTTTTGACGATTTGCTTTCAATACTCAGCTGGCCGGCGCTCTTGATCTCGAAATCGGAATAGACAAGATTGATGTTTGCATTATTCAGGTAATTGATAATTCCATTCCCGAAATTCAGGTTAATATTTGACTGCCCCTCGAGCCTATTCACTTTGATATCCCCGTTAGATAAGCTAACCGTCACGGTCCCTTTCAGATCATCAATATAAATATCACCAAATTTATTCGACAGGTTGATGTTGATACTTGATGGCACCATTACTGTATAATTGATCTCCACGTCATTGTTGGAGGGTATGATGTTACCCGAAAGATCCCTGAGATCAGAAAAGAAAGTGTTGTATTTACTGGCAAACCTTGTACTGGCAATGACATAGTAATTGGTACCGGTAAAATCAAAATCAATATTATCCATGATCCTGTCAAGTTTGCTCATGCTGGTCGATCTGACAAACAGGTCGATTTCCACCCTGACAGAATCCTTTTTCCACTGGACCACATGTATCTTCCCGTATTTATTTGAGACATCCAGCCTGGTATCGGGATATACAGGGAAGGAACGGATTATTTTTTTACTTTCCGTATATGTTTGTGTAAAGCCTGCACATCCGATTACCGCCAGTCCGACAAGGAGGACCAGCATCTTCTTAAATTTCATACTCGCTGTTTTCATCTTCTTCACTTTTAGAGGTTTCCTGTAAATATTCCAGCAGGTCTTCCAGTATATCCAGTTTCAATCTGTAATTCTGGATCATTGCCTCGATCACTTCATCATTGGCTATATTGTCGATCAGGTCTTGCTGTAAGGCGGCATAAATACTGTCCAGTTCAGCCAGGTCGTTTTTCAGCTCATTATCCAGGCCGGGATGATCCTTCAGCAGGGGTTCAATTTCTTTTATTTTGTCATCGACCAGCCTGGCATAATAGATCTCAGCTTCATACAGTTCAGGGATATCAACCGACTGAATCCGTTTCTCCCTGTCACCGATCAGTATGTTATGTCTTTGAAGGTATTCCTGTACCAGGAATGATGCGGCAAAGATGATGATGACAGCGGCTGCTCTCCATAATATTGTTTTAATCCGGGGCAGCCTCCGGCTTTTTTGCATCCTGCTGCTGATATCCTTCCAGACCCTGTCGCCCGGATCATACAGGTCGAACTGGTCGCGGTTTTCAGCTATGAACTGCTCTAGCCTGTCTCTTTTCATTTCCATTGGATTTTAATAGTTCTTTAATCTTTTGTTTGGCTCTCAGATACTGGGTTTTGGAAGTGGACTCAGAAATATTCATGATTTCCGATATTTCAGTATGGTCATATCCTTCCAGTGCATACAGGCTGAATACGATCCTGTAGCCATCCGGCAGCTGTTCAACAGCCCTTTGTATCTTCATGACATCCAGATGAATATCTTCATCCCTCACCGTATCCTCTTCTCTCCGGTCCATCTCACCCAGGCTGTCAGGAAAAATAAGCTCCACTTTCCTTTTATTGATTGAATTGATGCATTTGTTAACCACGATCCGTTTCAGCCATGCTCCAAATGATGACTCATACCTGAAGGTGTTCAGTTTCATGAAAGCATCGCAAAATGCTTCCTGCAGCAGATCCTCGGCCTCTTCACGATTATTCATCATACGGTAACAAATATTAAACATAGCTTTTGCATATAGTTTATAAAGCTGAAACTGAGCCTTCTGATTACCGACTTTACTCAATTCAATGATTTCCCTGTGTATGTCCTGATAAACCGGAGCCAATGTCTGAGATGTTTTCAATTTAAAAGACAGATTGAGGAACTATGGGTTGCATTTTGGGGTAATAATTTTTGGAAATATTGTCGCTATCGTTAACAGCTGAGTTGGAGTCGCAAGGTCACAAGGTCGCAATGTCACAAGGTCGCAAGGTCGCAAGGTCACAAGGTCGCAAGGTCGCAAGGTCACAAGGTCGCAAGGTCACAATGTCGCAAGGTCACAAGGTCGCAATGTCACAAAGTCGCAAGGTCAC
>LJUQ01000084.1 GCA_001304505.1 Bacteroides sp. SM23_62_1 | reverse complement strand
CTCCTGTTCACCGTTCCAATAACCTATTGTGTTCTGTATGCTGCTTTTGAAGATATTGTTGGAACAGATTGATATAATGATAATATAGACATGACAGATATTTTACTCGTCGGGTTTGGCAGTGCTTTAATGATCCTCGGATTGTTGGGTTGTATATTGCCTGTTATACCGGGCCCTCCTTTGAGTTTTATCGGATTGATTGTGCTTCATTTCACAAAGTTTGCTGATTTCAGCTATACTTTTTTTCTCCTCTGGGGATCTGTTGCCATAATAGTTACTGTCCTGGATTATGTTGTACCAATCTGGGGTACGAAAAAATTTGGAGGATCAAAATCGGGCATGTGGGGAGCTGGTATCGGTCTTGTAGTAGGGCTATTTTTTTTCCCTCCGCTTGGAATTATCATTGGTCCCTTTGCCGGTGCTGTGATCGGTGAAGCCATTACTGGTAAAGATACAAAGGCATCCTTCAGGGCAGGTCTGGGATCATTTCTTGGTCTTCTGATGGGTGTAGGAATAAAATTAGCAGCTTCAGTTATGATGACATTCTATTTTATCAGAGAATTTTTCCGGTGAAAATTCGATTCCAATTCTATCCTTCCCTGATCTAGCTCTGATCATAGCCTTTCTTCGAATGAGCTTTGGATACAACCAGATTACGTCCAGCAACAACCTTTCTATTACATTCGTTGATCGCCAGTTCTTCCTGTTCATCATTTTCCATCTCAATAAATCCGAATCCTTTGGAGCGCCCGGTAAATTTATCAGTAATGAGTTTAATACTGACTATATTACCGTATTCCTTGAAAACTTCCTTGAGATCTTCTTCCTTGAGACTATAGGGAATATTACCAACATAAATTGTCATTTTGAAAATGCCGGTTAGTAATTTAATACAAGTTAATAATTTATTCCCAATAAAGTCAAGTAATAAAATGTAAAAATTGAAATAAAAAGTAACGTAAAGTTCAAGGTATCTCCCGTCTACTGTAGCATTCAGGCCATTTTACAAAATCTCTTAATCGCCAAGCGTAGCGACCATAATTGCCTTGATTGTGTGGATCCGGTTTTCAGATTGTTGAAAGACGACTGATATATCCGATTCAAATACATCATCTGTCACTTCCATGGCTTTCAGTCCAAATTTCTTAAAGATATCCTCTCCGACCCTGGTTTCCCTGTTATGAAAAGAGGGCAGGCAATGAAGGAACTTTACTGATGGATTCTCCGTTTGTGCAACTATTTCTTTGTTGATCTGGTATGGTTTCAGCAGATCGATTCGCTGTTCCCATGCATCTTCCGGTTCTCCCATTGATAGCCATACATCTGTATAAAGAAAATCCACTCCCCTGACTGCTTTTTTCAGATCATCGGTAATTGTAAGTCTGGCACCAGTATGTTGTGCAATATCCCTTGCTATATTGACAAGTTTTTCAGAAGGTTGTAATGATGTGGGAGCGGCTGCCCTGAAATCCATACCCATTTTTGCCGCTCCGATAAGGAGAGAATTTCCCATATTGTTCCTGGCATCACCTGAATAGCAGAAGCTGATCTGATTTAATGGTTTATTTGAATATTCCATCATTGTCATAATGTCGGCAAGTACCTGTGTTGGATGAAATTCATCCGTTAAACCATTCCAGACCGGCACGCCTGCATTTAGAGCCAGGATTTCAACAAGGTCCTGGCCAAATCCCCTGTATTCTATTCCATCATACATTCTTCCGAGAACCCGGGCAGTATCTTTCATCGATTCCTTATGCCCGATCTGGGTTCCACTGGGCCCCAGGTAGCTAATCTGTGCTCCCTGGTCAAATGCAGCAACCTCAAAGGCACACCGTGTTCGGGTTGAGGTTTTTTCAAATATTAAAGCAATATTCTTCCCTTTTAGCCTTTGCTCCTCAACACCCTCATACTTTGCTTTTTTAAGCTCAAAAGAAAGATCCAGCAGGAAATTAATCTCTTCTGGTGTGAAATCCAGCAATTTTAAAAAACTTCGGTTTTTAAGGTTTACAGACATATCACTTAGTTTGAAAATGTTATAAAAATCAATCAGATCAGTATCAAAGGTATCTTTTTTAATTTAAATCCATATCAGTCTTCATATTCCATTGTTATTTTCGTACCATACCTTTTATCCTCCAGTTTTTTAGCTTCCGTTATTACACTTTTCCTACCTCCCTGTTTCACAAACTGAAGACATGCTCTTACTTTTGGTGCCATACTGCCCTCTGCAAACTGCCCTTCATTCAGATATCTTAAAGCATCATCATAATTGAGAAATTCTGCAATTTCCTGATCTGGTTTTTTATAATTGAGATATACATAATCAACATCGGTCAGTATATAAAATTCATCTGCTCCGATTCGTGCAGCCATTAAGGCAGATGCAAGGTCTTTATCCACCACTACCTCGGCCGGTCTTACATTGTGCTGGTCATCCATATAAACCGGCACTCCCCCACCTCCTGTAGCAATAACAATCGTACCCTGCCTGGCAAGGAGCTGTATCACTTTTTCATTGATAATCCTGACAGGTGCAGGTGAAGGAACAACCCTTCTCCAGCCTTTTATATCTTTAATCTCCTCTTTAAAGATCCAGCCCTTATCTCTGGCCAGTTTGTCAGCCTCCTCCTTATTATATATTTTCCCAATCCTTTTAACCGGTTCAATAAATGCCGGATCTGTATGATCCACAACTGCCATGGTAACAAGTGTGACCACCTCTTTGCGAATATTGTGTTTATTCAAAACATTCCGCAGCATACGCTCTATCATATATCCAATACCTCCCTGTGAATCTGCGACACATATATCAACAGGCATCTGTGGAATATTATATAATTGTTCACCGGCATCATTCCGCAGGAGGATATTACCCACCTGTGGACCATTACCATGGGTTATTACCAGGTTGTATCCCGATTTGATCAGGAAAATAAGATTCTCCAGCGTATCTGTGGTATTCTGTTCCTGTTGTTCAATTGTCCCCTCCTGGTTATCTCTTAATATGGCATTACCACCAAATGCCACCACCGCTAGCTTTTTCATTTTACTGGTTTTAGCTGATTTGAAAAGAAAAGTAAAACTATGAAATATACTTATGTTATATCACATTTTCTCCCCAAATCTTTAGAATATCCATATCAGATGTGATGGAATCCCAATAATCAAATTATGTTGTTATCTTTACAGGCATTAAGTAAAGTATGCGGTGAATTTCTCATTTCCCAGATACCTGATCTTCAGTTTGATTATCGTCGCTTCTTTTTCCTGCAAAAAGAAACCTCCTGCAGCGAAGTCAGACGAAGGCGTTATTGAATATCGAATCGAATATCTTAACGATAAGGTTGGGAACTTTTCAACAGGTGTCCTTCCCCAGACCATGGTTGTAAAATTTAAAAAGAATAAAGTAAAAAATTCGATCGAGGGAGCCATGGGATTTTTCAGCCTGATAAACATTGCCAATCTGAGTGAGATGACGAACGCAACATATTTGAAATTCGTCGATAAAAAATATGCTTACGAGGGCCAAAAGAACGAAGAACCTTGCTGTATCAAACAATTCGAAGGGATGAAGGTAACGCTAACGGATGAAACAAAAGAAATTATTGGTTTTATAGGGAAGAGAGCTAACATTTCTTTTCCAGATACAAATCAGGATAGTTTTTCCGTTTATTATACAACAGAAATTAAACTGAAAAATCCCAATATCATGAATCCTTATAAGGAAATTCCCGGAGTTCTCCTTGAATTCAGGACCAACCTGGGGCATACGAATATGCTGATGATTGCTGAAAAATACTATCCCGAAAACCTGCCAGATAAAGAATTCCATCTTCCAAGAAATTACAGGAAAGTCACCAAAAATGAAATGGAAAAAATCCTCAATGCATTACTGGAATGACATTGCCTCCCTTTATCAGCAATCTAAACTTATTAAAATCAACAAACTATGATAAATTTTCTTGTCTCATATTCTCATAAACTTTCATACCACTGACCCTTATTATACTCGCTATGTGAAGGGCAGCACAACTGGTTTCCTGATTCTTTGGTAATAATATTGAAAAACTTCATATCCTTTTATATTATTTCATTCTGATTCAATTAATTTTGCATAATCATCTTTCATGGATGATAATCAAGTGATCATCTGAGAATATGCCCAAAAAAGAAGAACAAATAAACAGTACTGCCACCGTTACCACGAAGGAAAGGATTAAAACTATTCTGGGTATCTTTTTAATTCTTTTTTCCCTGTACAATTTTGTCATTTTTATCTCTTTCCTCTTTACATGGAAAGTGGATCAGAGTTTCAACTGGTCAGCTGTTTTTTCAGGACCCGAGGTCACGGTTGAAAACTGGGGAGGCAAATTTGGTGCGTGGTTTTCTAATTTATTCATTAACAAATGGTTTGGAATATCTTCACTGTGCCTTCCTTTCATCATTTTAATTGCAGGTTTCATGTTGTTAAGAATAAGATTGCTTCCTCTTGGCAAGTTAATAAGGTCCGGATTGATAGCCACCATTTTGTTTTCGGTTATTTTAGGTTTTATTTTCGGTGACACAGGTGGTTATCTTGGAAGTGGATTAGGTGGAGGGCACGGGTATTTCCTGAGCAGGTGGTTAATATCTTTTCTTGGCATAACAGGTACAGCTTTTTTACTGTTTATCCTGCTTTTTGCACTGATAATCTTTACATCCGGCAAATCATTAAGCTGGATGAAATCCATGTTTAAAAAACATCCAAAAGATGATTTTTATCCCGGATCAGAACCTGTTGCGGAAAAAGTCAGAACAGCTGAGGAATCTGACGATTTTATTGAATCAAAAAGTCCTGATGGTCTTTTAGACTTTAAAACCAAATCTGTTGCTGAGGGTGAGAATCCGGAAGATATATCTATAAACCATCACATGGGCGGAGATGGTGTTGAAATGACTGTGGAACAGAAGAAAGATACTGACCCATTCGTTGGTACAACAGATCCGGAACGTATTGAAAATTTCGATCCGACACTCGATCTTTCCGGATATAAATTTCCACCACTGGATCTCCTGACAGATTACAAATCCGAAAATTCCGTTGTAAGTGATGAAGAGTTAATTAACAATAAGAACAACATTGTTGAAACGCTGGGAAACTACAAAATCCAGATCGATAAAATCAAGGCTACCATAGGTCCTACTGTTACACTCTATGAAATAGTTCCGGCCCCGGGCGTCAGGATATCCAGAATAAAGAACCTTGAGGATGATATTGCCTTAAGCCTTTCTGCCCTGGGAATCAGGATTATAGCTCCAATCCCGGGACGTGGCACCATTGGCATTGAAGTACCAAACAGCAAACCTGAGATTGTTTCAATGAGATCTATAATAGGATCCCGTTCCTTTCAGGAATCAAAATTTGAACTGGCTATAGGACTAGGGAAAACCATATCAAATGACACATTCATCATTGATCTCACCAAAATGCCTCATCTGCTTATCGCCGGTGCAACAGGGCAGGGTAAATCTGTAGGTTTGAATACCATCATTGCCTCCATCCTCTATAAGAAACATCCAGCCCAGGTTAAATTTATAATGGTTGATCCAAAAAAAGTTGAACTTTCACTATACAACAAAATTGAAAAGCATTACCTGGCTAAGCTGCCCGATGCTCCTGAACCTATCATCACAGATACCAAACAGGTTGTCAGGACTTTACATTCACTGATTGCAGAAATGGAAGATCGCTATAACCTGATGAGAAGTGCGAAAGTCAGAGATATCAAAGAATATAATGCCAAATTTATCATACGCAGGCTCAATCCGAAGGAAGGACACCGATATTTGCCATACATTATTTTGATTGTTGACGAATTTGCCGATCTGATTATGACTGCCGGGCGTGAAATTGAAATGCCTCTGGCAAGGCTTGCTCAGCTGGCAAGAGCGATTGGAATACACCTTGTTATTGCTACCCAACGACCCAGCGTGAATATCATTACCGGGGCGATAAAAGCAAACTTCCCGGCACGAATTGCTTTCCGGGTCATCTCAATGATGGATTCACGAACAATCCTTGACAGCCCGGGAGCTAACCAGCTGGTAGGTAGGGGAGATATGCTTGTCTCTACCGGCAGCGATCTTCTCAGACTTCAATGTGCATTTGTTGATACACCAGAGATCGAGAAAATAACTGATTTTATTCATTCACAACAGTCCTATCCCTCCGCACATATACTGCCTGAAATTGAGGATGATACCAGTGGTGAACTGGACGATTTTGATCCCGATGCAAAAGATGAATTATTTGATAAAGCAGCCCGTTTAATTGTTGAATTTCAGCAGGGATCAACCTCATTAATACAGCGTAAATTTTCTATCGGATATAACCGTGCCGGCAGGATCATCGATCAGCTTGAGGCCGCAGGCATCGTCGGACCATATGAAGGCAGTAAAGCACGGCAGGTTTTAATTAAAGATATGATAACATTGGAACAGATTTTGAACAGTGATATCTCAGAGGAATAAATCTGCTGTTATGAAGTCAATCTTATTCATCGTCTGCTGCCTTGGCACATGTTGTACATGGACAATCGCCCAGCAGGATCCGGCTGCAAAAGAAATACTGGATAAGTTTGCTGAAAAGGCCCAGTCATCCTACCCAATGAAAATCGCGTTTGAATATGTGTACGAGTCCTTAATAGATAAAGAAACCTTTACTGATTCCGGTGAACTTATTATTGATGGCAATAAATATCACCTCCTTATAAATGAATCTGAGATTTTTTGCGATGGTGAAACATTATGGAACCATGTTGTTTCAGCCGGAGAGGTATACGTCAGCAATCCTGAAAATGCAGGGGCAACTGATGAATTTTTCCTGAATAATCCTGAAAATCTGTTTTCTTTCTATGATGATGATTTTAAATACAGATTAACAGGTGAAATCAGTTATATGGATGAGGAATATTACCAGGTTGACCTGTTCCCAAAAGACCTTAATAAAACCTATCATACTATCAACATGTTGATCAACAAAAAAGATTATCGGCTTTATTCACTGGGAATGCGGGGAAAACAGGGTGTTAATCATACCATTATTATTCTTAAATACAATCCAAACTATAAAGTCCGCAAAGATGAATTCATTTTCGATTCAACCAGATATCCCGAAGTCGAAATTATTGATACCCGCCTTTAAATTCATTGCATTGCTGAATCAACGATGGGTATAGATAAATTGTTACATTGTTAAATTGTCAAATTGTTACATTGTTAAGTTTTATTGTTTAACCAATCAACAATTCAACCATTTAATTATATAAGCATTCTTATTCTGCTGTCGGATATTCAACCCTCACATGATAGATATTAACCAGTTTTGAAACAAGGATTTCCTTGATTTCAGTGATATCCCTGAATGTGATTTGGGCATTGTCAAACTGTCCCAGCCTGATCTGCTCATCAATGATATAATGAACCAGCTCCCTCAGGCTGTTCTCATCTTTTACTTTGAGGCTTCTCGAGGAGGCTTCAACCGAATCTGCCATCATCACAACGGCAGTTTCCTTCGAAAATGGCTTGGGTCCCGGATAAGTAAAACGGCTCATGTCGGCCTCCTCACCGGGATGCTTTTTCAGGAATGAGCGATAGAAGTATTGAACAATTGTGGTTCCATGATGTGTTCTTATAAAATCTATGATAGGTTGAGGGAGGTTATGTTTTTTAGCAATTTCTACTCCTTTTTGAACGTGGCCAATAATAATTTCTGCGCTTTTTTCAAATTCAATATCATCATGAGGATTATAATCGGCGGTTTGATTTTCTATAAAATATTGAGGACTGGTCATTTTGCCAATGTCGTGATACAGTGCTCCAGTTCTTATCAATAAAGCATTTCCCCCAATCTTATAGATAACCTCTTCCGCAAGGTTGGCTACCTGCATACTATGTTGAAAAGTCCCGGGTGCCTTTTCAGCCAGCTTTCGTAACAGGGGCTGATTGGAATCAGCAAGTTCGAATAATGTAGATTCTGATAAAAAGCCAAATGTTTTTTCAAATATGAAGATCAACGGATAAGAGGTTAATACCAGTAATCCGTTCCCTCCAAACCAGAGAAAAGATTTATAGTCAATATTAGCAAGTTTTCCTTCCTGAATCACTGAAAAGGCAAAATATACCGTGGAATATGTTATGACCATAATAACCGCTGTCTGAAAAAGAATTCCACGCCTGTATGAATTGGTAAGGCTAAAAATGGCAACAATACCGGCTATGATATTCAGAAAAACAAATTCGAAACCATTTGGAGCCCAGAAGCCAATAATAAGTATGGTAAGCAGATGAACAAACATTGCAAGCCTGGAATCAAAAAATGTTCTGACGATGATTGGAACAATCGCGAAGGGCAGAATATATATACTGAAAACCCCGTATCTTACGATAAAACTTGACAGGGTGGCAGTTAACAGGATCATTAATAAAACAAAAGTCGTATGCCTGTGATTTTGAAGAATTGCAGGTCTGAAGTTGTATAAAAAAAGGTAAAGAACAACCATTGAAATTACAGCAAGTAAAATTTTCCCTAATGTATTCACATTGATCCTGTCCGATAAACCAAGATTCATCTCATATTCCGTTTTCAGAGACTCCAGTATCCTGAACTTTTCTTCCGTTACAAGTTCACCTCTTGAAATAATTCGTTCACCGGACTGTATCATACCTTTTGTTAAAGACAGTTGTCCGATCATTTCTGCCCTGGCCCTGTTGCTTGTCTCTTCATCATAGATCAGGTTTGGGATCAGGAATTCATTTATATTCATACTCCTGAAGAATTCCCGGTCAACCTTATCAGGTATACTATCAGCTATGGCATCAACCTTGTTAATGACGTATTCATAAGCTGATCTGGGGGTAAATATCTCCGACAAATCACGTTCCTCAGCATACTGATCCTTTATGATTACGATTGTCTGATCCGGATTATTTACCCGGTTAAGTATCTCATCATTCTGAACAATACCTTTTGTAAAAACAAATTTTATCACTCCCTGAGCAAAATCAAGATATTGTCTTTTCTTGATCGTATCATATTGTTTAATACTTTCGTTGCCGGCAGCATCCAGATTAGCCTGAATCAGCACCTGCCACTGGTTATCAAATGATACATTGAATCGTCCCAGCTGATTATCTACGATTATCTGGTCAAATCTGAAATATGGTTTAAATCCTCTGAGTATACTGTCTCTTTCGGCAGTTATCTCATTGTCATATTTATATATTGGGAAATCAAATGGTGCAATATACTCATCGTGCTGCCACGGTTTTCCTTTCTGATATTCATATCTGAATTTACCATGCCAGGGAAAAAGCAATATAATTATCAGACCACTTAGTGCAAAAAGAGAGATCGTAACAATCTGTCTGAAATAATTTATGATAAATGTTAGAATATTCTTCATCGGATTCGGATCAAAAACAGGGACAAAATTAGAAAAATCGTAACTCGAAACAAACGAATATTCAAATAGAAGCGAAATAACGAAAATAGGTATGTTTTGATTCTCGGTAGTTCGACCTTGTTTCAATTCTCAACATTTAGATCTTCGAGTTTGTTTTCCTTCTCTTTTCGGGTTTCAAATCTGCCTATTGATTGTATATTTCCAGCAAATCAATAACTTTAAGCAAAAATTACATTATCATGATCGTTGTAAGTACTGAGACTGTTAGTGGTAAAGTAATAAAGGAAACTCTTGGAATAGCCCGTGGGAGTACTGTCAGGGCAAGAAATATCGGAAGGGATATATTCGCCGGTTTGAAAAATCTTGTTGGTGGTGAAATTTCGGAGTATACAAAACTCCTTGCAGATGCCAGAGAAGAGGCCATTGCCAGAATGATCAGAGATGCAGAAAGGCTCGGGGCAGATGCCGTAGTTAACTTAAGATTTACCACTTCGATGGTAATGCAGGGGTGTTCCGAGATTATGGCTTATGGCACAGCTGTCAAACTACAGTAGTATTAAACCACAATTTAATATACAACCTCGTGTATTCCTATAGTGGTTTCGTCAAAGTATTTATTGTCCTACTGGTAATTATAATCATTTACCTGATAATCAAACGTATACAGGATAAAAGAAAAGAGGATTTTGAAGACAGGGACAACTAGGCGCAGGAGAAATGGCTGGATATTCGATGTGATAGAGCTGATAATTGGCTTACTAAATAAAACCGAAAATCGAGTATCGAAATCTCATATATCGAATCGTCTCAAATTCAAACCCACACCCCTCACCCACACTTCCGCCCCCTTAGGGGCGAAATTTTATCTAACCCAGGAACCATATGTCATACACATATCCCTATCCCAGGCCGGCAGTAACAGTTGATTGTCTGATTACACGTATTTTTGAGGGTCAGAAACAATGCCTTCTAATCCGCAGAAAGCGTGATCCATTCCGTTATCAATGGGCTTTACCGGGTGGTTTTGTAAATATTAATGAAAAACTTATCGACGCCGCCAGACGTGAATTATTGGAAGAGACCGGATTAAAGATTACCCACCTCGAGCAATTCCACACTTTTGATGAACCAGGGCGTGATCCCAGAGGAAGGACTATTTCTGTTGTATATACAGGATACATTGATAATGCTCATTCTGAGGTCAGAGCATCCTCGGATGCCTCAGAAGCAAAATGGTTTTATCTCCATGAATTACCTGAACTTGCTTTTGACCATCATGATATTATTGAACTCGCAAAAAAAAATAATCGCATTTAATTTTAAAGACTGACAGATATTTATCCCTGGTCATATTGTCTCAATAATGGTAGGGTTGCATTGGTCGCAGGGTCGTATTGGTAATAAGGGTAACAGAGTCATATGGGGCCTGAAGTATACCATTTTTATAAATATCCGGTCATTATTCATAGGTTTTTCAATCCATATAAAACAAGCTGTTACCATTGTGACACTTACGACAGCGAAGTATGCTACTTTCAGAACAATACCTGACATTATTACATTCAAAGACCTAAAGAGATTTCTTAAACCGTCCGGGACGGCATGCAAAAGTACTCAGCTAGCCCTGACTTTGATGATGAGAGACGTATGTTTTTATTATCTTTGCACATTTAAAACCTGTGAAGTTAAACTATATAACTGGCTAACAATATTTTCTGAATTCTTCTATAATGAATAATTACACCCTGAATCATCTTCGGGAGCTGGAGTCTGAATCCATTACAGTCATCCGTGAAGTTGCCGCCCAATTTGAAAAACCGGTTTTACTTTTTTCCGGGGGAAAAGATTCAATCGTTATGTTTTTCCTGGCACGGAAAGCGTTTCATCCGGCCCATGTTCCATTTCCCCTTCTTCATATCGATACAGGACATAATTTCCCTGAAACGCTTGAGTTCAGGGATCAGCTTATGATGAAGACCGGTGCAACCTGTATTGCACGGTATGTGCAGGATACTATCGACCAGGGAAAGGTAAAGGAAGAGACCGGTTATAATGCCAGCAGAAATGTCCTGCAAACTGTAACACTACTGGATGCCATTGAGGAATTCAAATTTGATGCAGCAATGGGTGGTGGCAGACGCGATGAGGAAAAAGCACGCGCCAAGGAACGGTTCTTCTCTCACCGTGATGAATTCGGACAATGGGATCCAAAAAACCAGAGACCCGAACTCTGGAACCTATTTAACGGCAGAAAAAGAATGGGAGAGCACTTCAGGGTTTTCCCACTGAGTAACTGGACAGAAATGGACGTATGGCAATACATTTATATGGAAGATGTAGAAATTCCAGACCTTTATTTTACACATAGACGGAACGTATTTTACAGGGATGGAGTCTGGCTTGCCGATGCACCCTTTATGCTTAAAAAACCGAGCGAAAAAGTTATTGATAAAGATGTCCGGTGCAGAACCATTGGTGATATTACCTGTACCGGTTTAACGCTTTCAAAAGCACTGACGCTGGAAGAAATTATCCTGGAGGTCGCTGCCACCAGGATTACAGAACGAGGAGGCAGGTATGATGATAAACGCTCGGAAGCGGCAATGGAGGATCGGAAAAAAGAAGGATATTTCTAAAGTACAATCGAAAATGACTAAGACAAAAGACTTCCAGCGAGGTTACCTGAATATGGAGTTGCTTCGTTTTACGACTGCCGGTAGTGTCGATGACGGTAAAAGCACCCTGATCGGAAGATTGTTATATGACAGCAAGGCTATCTTTGAAGATCAGATGGAAGCCATTGAAAGGGCAAGTATCCAGAAAGGTGAAGAAAGGGTAAACCTTGCTCTTCTGACCGACGGTCTGAGGGCAGAGCGGGAACAGGGAATCACCATCGATGTGGCATACAGGTATTTTGCCACGCCAAAAAGAAAGTTTATTATTGCTGATACCCCCGGTCATGTGCAATATACAAGAAACATGGTTACAGGCGCTTCCACTGCCAATGTTGCTATTATCCTGGTGGATGCCCGCAATGGTGTCCTGGAACAGACTATCAGGCATGCCTATATTGCCTCCTTACTAAGGATCCCCCACGTTGTGGTTTGTGTCAACAAGATGGATCTGGTAAAGTACGACGAACAGGTTTTCTCGGATATTCAGATGCGGTTCAAAGAATTATCTGTAAAACTTGATATTCAGGATCTCAGATTTATACCTATCAGTGCATTACATGGGGATAATGTGGTTGAAAGATCTAACAAAATGAACTGGTATGATGGACCTACATTGATGTATTTGCTTGAAAATATACATATCAGAAGTGATATTAATTATATTGATTGCAGGTTTCCTGTGCAGTATGTGATTCGTCCGCAAAGTGATGAATTTCATGATTACCGCGGATATGCCGGCCGGCTGGCAAGTGGTACAATCAGTATCGGTGACAGAATCCTGGTTCTTCCATCCGGCATGACCTCAAAAATCAAATCCATCGATGTTATGAAGGAAAAACCTGATCACGCATTTGCACCACAGTCAGTCGTACTGACCCTTGAGGACGACATTGATATAAGCAGGGGGGATATGTTTGTCAAAGAGAATAAAATGCCGGAGACTGGCCAGGATATTGAGATGATGGTGTGTTGGCTGAACGAAAATCCAATGGTCATGAATGGCAAGTATGCCATCAAACATACAACCAATGATGCACGGTGCATGATCAAGGAAATGCCTTACAAAATCAACATCAACACACTTGAACAGAACGAAAAAGACAAAAACCTGGGATTAAATGAGATCGCCCGGATCAAAATACGTACTACCAAACCTCTCTTTTACGATTCCTACCGCAGGAACAGGATCACAGGCAGTATCATACTCATTGATGAGGGTACCAATAATACCGTTGGGGCAGGCATGATAATATAATAGCAAACCAGGCTGCCCTGGCAGCCTGGTTTGCTATTATATTACCATCCCGGGTTTTGCACCAATTCCGGAGATATATCCGTTTCCCGCTGGGGAATTGCAACAAGCGTTCTGTAATTATCATAATTCACAGGATCGGTACTGAAATCCCTGTTGATCAATGATCGCTGATTCCTCCACATATCCCAGCTACGATGGCCTTCGGCAAAAAGCTCTTTCCTCCTTTCATTCAGGATATTATCCAGTGTAAGGGTAGTATATGGATTGGGTACCGTTAATCTTTTCGCCCGCAGGTCATTAATGTATTGCATAGCTTTCGTTTGATCGGCATCATGAAAAGCCGCCTCAGATGCAATCAAATAAACTTCAGCCATTCTTATAACTTTGGCATTATTCACATATAGGTTCCCCTCCCGTCCGGGGTATTTATTTGAGTAATAGCCCCTGCCAAAACCCTGGTCATTGACTTTCTGTGAGGTCATTAACGACCGTATATCTGTATTAAATGAAATCAACCATGTAGCAAATTCATTTGTCAGGGAAAATTCCCCATATCCATCAGGGTCAGAGTAATAACCGATTGAATTTCGCTGTGCATTATATTGCACGCTTGTTGCTACTTCAAAGAGGAATTCAGGTTGGGAGACATTTTCCCACATATCATAATATTCAGTTATTTCAGCAAGCCTGTAACCTGATGAACCTGCATTGGAAATAACATCTTCAGCTGTTGACAGAGCCTGTGCATAATTGCCCAGGTATAATAATGTCCTGGCTTTCAGTGCTTTTACAGCCCATATATTAATCAATCCATAACTCATGGTAATATCCGGAGCCGGATCCAGTTTTTCTATTGCCCCGTCAAAATCGGCAAGAATAAAATCATAGGTTTCCTGTAATGTGTTTCTGACAGGTTTGTAATCTATTTCAAATACACGATCAGCAATGGGTATACCGCTGTCCGGTGAATCCATGGTTACACCATCATGCAGCGCAGTGGGTAACTGGCAGAACATCCTGGCAAGGTCAAAATGACACAGGGCTCTTAAACCATAGAGTTGACCTATAAGATCATCATATTGATCTTCTTCCCCTATTTCAACGGTAACATTGATTGCAACACTTAGGACATCATTAATCCTACCGATTGAGACATATGGTGCACTCCAGAAATTCTCAGCATAGGTGGAATTTTTATCATACTGGTACCGTGCAACCGGTGATATCTGGTTAGCATTCAGTGCCGCGTTAAAGGTCATATCATCTCCCCTGAGATCGCCAAGTGGAATGAAATCACCCGAATAATAATCGAAAGAATTCAGGCGGTCATATACCCCGTTTACTGCTGTATGCAGGTCTTCTACTGTCTGAATGGCTTCCTGTGCCGGTAAAGCGGATGACGGCATCTGATCGAGGAAATTCTCGCATGATGCAGCTGTCAGTGTAACAATGATAATGATCAGCAGATAAAGTTTATTTCTCATTGTAGTAATATTTTATTTTTTTGATTATCAGAAACCAAGTTGAATACCCATGGATATTACCCTCGTCGGAGGTGTGTCAACGGTGCGAAAACCATTCAGCGGCACCTCAGGATCAATACCTTTGGATTTAGCCCACATGGCCAGGTTGGTACCCCTGACATATAGCCGGATATTATCACACCATATTTTTTCCGCTGCCACTGAAGGGAGACTATAGGATAAGGAGACTTCTTTCAGTCTTATATGGTCGGTGGAAAGGATATGTCTTGATGACCATAGATCGGGTCGGTTCGGATCATAATAGTTGGGCCTAGGATTATCAACCTGATCACCAGGTTGCGTCCAATAGTTGCCTTCAACATCCTTGGCCAGGTTCAAAATCCCGTCACGATATCCATCATGGTGAGAAAAATAACCGGGATAATCGAAAAGGTTACCACCAAAGGAATAGGTTACCAGGACATCCAGATCAAATCCTTTAAAGCTGAAGGTATTACTTAAACCGCCGATAAGATCAGGATAGGCTTTGGCAACAATTGATCTTTCTGCTTCACTATGGTTTCTCGTCCTGTTAGCCGGTGTATCGGGCTGTTCAGGATCAATCAGGAAATAACCATATCCTGTTGCAGGATCAACACCAACCCAGGTAGGAAGATAAAAAGAATACAGATCTTTATTGACACTATAAAGGTAGAGGGAAAAAGCTCCGAGCACGATATCTTCATCATTAGGGAGCTCCTTCACTATGGACTTTTGGGTGGATAATGTAAAATCGGTTCTCCATTTAAAATCTGATGTAGCCGGCAGATTAACTGAGTGTAATTCGAAATCGAACCCACTGTTGCTCAGCTTACCAACATTCTGCCATGTCGATGCAAATCCTGTGAGGTAGGATACAGGTACATCAAGAAGTAATCCTTCTGTAAGTTTATCATAATATTCGGCAATAAAACTGAACCTTTCAAAGATGGTTAATTCAAGACCGGCATTCATATTGTTACTCTTTTCCCATCCAAGATCCTTATTACCCGGTCCGGCAATATACATGATGCTGTTTTCACCATATCCCCCTGCAAAGTTATAGAGTGCCAGATGGGTATAATATCCGGGAGGCAGATTACCATTCGTACCATATGAAATTCTCAGTTTTCCATCACTTAGCCAGCCTGCGTTTGTGAGAAAATTCTCATTGGCAAACCGCCAGGCCACGGAACCGGACCAGAATGCAGCATACCGGTTATCTTCTCCCAGTTTGGATGATCCGTCAGCCCTGATGCTTCCCGTCAGATAGTATTTGTCGGCTATTGTATATGTGACGTTTGACAGGTATGAAAGGAGACTTACACCGGATAAAAAAGAAGATGTCTGATAAGGTTGACCGTTTGCCAGTTCAAATAATTTCTCATTTGAATACTGGTTTGCAGATGCCATAACATCCTGAAAACTTTTCTTCGATGCCTCAAAACCTGCCAGTACGCTGATATTATGGATACCGGATACCTTGTTATAGGTCAGGATATTTGATGTTGTGATATCCACATTGGTAGGAACTTCACGATAGCCCAGGCCACCCAGTACTTCACCATCGATTGAGCTGGGGCTCCAGTATTCAAAATTCTGCGCTTGTACCCAGTCGAGCGCCACGGTGGATTTAAGAAACAGGTCGGGTGTGAAATTGATCTGTAACATTCCATTGGTAAGGCTCCGGTATGTTTTTGTATCAATAAATTGCATTTTCCCATTCAGCAGATCTTCAGCATGCCCGTTTCCAAGGAAAGTTGCTTCGGGATAAGTATTACCGTTTGCATCATACTCAGGTGCCGTAGGATTTGAGCCAAAGAGTATACCCAGAGGAGAGGATATTCCTATACCTTCTGCCTGGTTTGACTGATCACGGTATCCGGTCTGCATGGTATAGGAAAGCATTTGATTCAATCCAATGCTTA
>LJUQ01000083.1 GCA_001304505.1 Bacteroides sp. SM23_62_1 | reverse complement strand
TGCTGTTAAAGACAAGTGGTAGAAGCAGTCCGTTCTGTATGGCTATATACAGGGCTGACAGAATTTGTGGCACTACGTGCGATGGAGTAACAAAATTAATATTATGGCATCCAATGGATTGGAGGCTAAGCATCATATCTGCAAGTTCTTTATCAGTAACTTTATGTCCCCGGCCCTGGTGAGAGATATCATAATTCTGGCAGAAATTACATCCCAGGTTACAATGAGTAAAAAAAATCGTACCTGATCCATGATATCCTACAAGGGGGGCCTCTTCGCCGAAGTGGGGCATAAAACTTGAAACGAAAGCGTATTCGCCGGTCTTACAAATACCGGTTTCACCTGATAAACGATCTACATTACATCCTCTCGGGCAGAGGGTACAGCTTTTCAGCTTATCCCTGAGGATTCTGATTCTTTCCTTTAAAGTGCCATTGTTGTATGTTTTAACATAAACTGGTTCCATTGGTATAAAAGTAAAAAGTAAAAAGTAAAAAGTAAAAAATAGATCCGGTGAAATAATTACTTTCGGTATAGCCTTTTCAGCCAGCGAACTTGAGTTTACACTATTTAAAAATCTTTTTAATGATTTAAATTTGGAAAAATATTTATTGAATGATATCTAAAGAGAAAATAGAAAAGCTGATCTGTGAGAAAATAGAACTCGAAGAACAATTAGGTGATCAAGCTGGTGGAAGCGGACATTTGAGTTTTGTTGAATATGATCTTGAATGGATAGGAAAACCTCAAAAAACCGAAGAGGGATATGTTGTTGAATACAGATATACCCTGGTGATATCTACCGAGTTTACGATATATCCGGACAATCCACCATACACATATCCGAAGTCAGGAACAATAATTATCAAAACCGAATAATTACCACTATCTCCATTATGTTGTCATACCCTGTACCCGACCATATTCTTCATCCCATCACACCCAAACCAGACACTTTCTCATAACTGAGAACCGAAAACTACAAAAGTCGGTCCTCGGCCGGCTTTTGTTGACCTACCAGGGTTCGAACCTGGACTCTTCAGATCCAAAATCTGACGTGTTGCCAATTACACCATAGGTCAATCCCTAAAAAGTGGTGCAAAGGTACGAAAAAATGAAATAATTATCACCCGGATAAAAGGTACAATCCCCTGTCTTATTCTGAGATTTTGATATCGCCTTCCTTAGTGATTAAAGTTTTTCCTGCTGCATCACGCACCTGAGAGTAAGACCAGTTATTTATATCATCAAGGAAGTACTTTGTGTTATTATGGAGATGGATATATTTCCCTTCAGGAACCCTGACAATAATGTCAGTTTCAGGTGCCCTCCATTTATGTATTTTTGACCGTGAAAAGTAAGGATCAATAATAAGTGTTTTGCCATCCTGCGTATAACGGTACGAGGTATTTTCTGCATTAATTATAGCCTGTACCCTTGATCTGCCCTGTGATCTTTTTTTCACGATTACTTCAAATTGTCTTATATCAGAAGACTCGATATCAAGATTGATCTTACCATAAATCCTGGTTTCATCTGAAAGGATATGCCAATCATCGTTGTCATTCCTGTACCACTCCTCACGGAACCCTTCAATGCCCGGATTATTGTTCATCATCAGCCTGAGGGTGTCAGAGTCAAATGGCTCAAGATATTCCGTCTCACTTTTATGACCACTGGTTGCAAAGTCACTTCCTTCATAGACAAATAATGTTACCAGGCAAATGATACTTAACAACCATAAAACAAGGCCGGTTAAACCTATTGCCCTGTCATTGGCTTTAAACCTGAATATAAGTTTGATGCCACCATATATGAGAGCAATAATTGGTATTGCAATCGTCATGAACAGGGCAAAACTGAACAGGGTTATTGCTCCTGGATCTGCAAGAAACTGAAACATTTCTCCCAGGGGGTGGATATGAAATGGTGGCCATATCTCAATGGGGAACAATGCATTCCTGAAAAAGAAAACCGAAGTTAGTCCCATAATTGCCGTAATGCCGGCTATAATAAAGGCTATCCCGATGATGATCAGGAGGACCTTTAAGAATACCAGTATGATCTGACCAATAACATGAAATATTTCCCCTAATACGCTTTTTGTCTTCTTATACTCTTTGGATTGCTGTACCCTTTTTACATTTTCTTTAACAGTTTCATATTCCTCCTTCACAGTTTTCTCAATATTCGAGACAGTTACCTTTTCTCCCCGCATTTCAAGTTTCTGTGCGGCAGTTTCTGCTTTCGGGACAACAATCCATAGTATGATATAAATGATCGGAATGACCTGGATTGGGAAAGTAAGTATAACAAGTAACAACCTGATGATCCAGATCTCTATCCCGAAATAAGCTGCAAGCCCGGCTGCAACTCCACCAAGTATGGCATTTTCAGGATCACGGTATAACCTCCTGTGTCGTTTCCTGCTATATTCTTCTTTGCCGGTTTCAGTATCCGCACCCATCGTCTCTGCATCATAGAAATCCTCCGGCCTGCCCATGATAGCAATGACCTCATTCACATCTTTTAACGTGATAACCTGTTTCTTGTCACTAACTTTAGATTGAAAAATTTCAGCTATTCGTGATTCAATGTCTGATATGATCTCGTTACCTTCTTCCATATCACGGAATCTCGAAATGATAGAATCCAGATAATTCTTTAATTCCTGGTAAGCATCCTCATCCAGATTGAATACAATTCCGCTTAAATTGATTTTTACTGTTTTTTTCATGATTTTATTTTATGATTTATTTTTTGCTGATGATCTAGTATTGATGGAATTTACTGCCTCAATAAGTTCATTCCACGATTTATGTAGTTCTTTAAGGAATTCCCTTCCATTGTCAGTCAGTGCATAATATTTCCTGGGTGGACCCTGGGAGGATTCTTCCCAGCGGTAACTGAGAAGTCCGGCATTTTTTTGCCTTGTGAGCAGCGGGTATAAGGTGCCCTCTACAACAATTAACCTGGACTTTTTCAGCTCATTAATGATGTCCGTGGCATATGCATCGTTTTTCGAAAGAATCGAAAGAATACAATATTCCAGGACTCCTTTCCGCATTTGTGCCTGTATATTTTCCACATTCATAATATTGATCGTTTAAGAATTGATATTAAAATTGATTTCTATATACATATCTATTTAAAAGGAGAATATTCTGTTTGGAATAATGGAATAATGGAATACTGAAATAATGAAAAGCATAAAACATAAGTTGGATTATGCGCAGAAGTCAGATTTTTACCTTCGTTCTCTTCGGATTTGTTTGAAGCCGGAATAATATGAATATGATTATTTCCAAGGTTTTTGGTTGAATCATTTTGTTCTGAATCCCCGAATTCGCCAGCAAGGATGAATGGATCTTTTGCAGATACCCCTGCTGTCCGATTTGATCCAGCCGGCGTTGAATAACTATTATTTAAATGTGATTTCCTGGTCCCTTGCCCTGCTATTACAGTGATGAGGGCAAGTATAAACAGAATAATCACAATGAATTTCAATTCCGAAAGTACTATGGTTTTAAATATACTATTCATTGCCTACAATAATACAATGCAAAGATATAAAATAAAATTAATACTATGCAATACATAATACTAAAATTTTAGAAAATTTTTTTATTTTTTCAATTAAATAATTGATAATCAACATATATATTAATAAGAATTAATTACATTTTTTTCCTGAATAACATTATTTTAAAGATTTAGACTGTAAAGCAGAGATCATCCATTTTGAAACACCAGTGAGTTTGTGGTTCTGTATTCTGCAATTCGCACCTTCTTGTACTCTACACTATACCTCAACCTCAGCCTTCTTACAAGAATTGAAAGTCATATCATCATTACTTCTATCATATATAAGGATTATCTGTAAATTTGATCAGATAAGTATATGGTATTGTAAATATATCTTCATGAACATTGAGGGTATTCTTTTAAAAATGGTCTCAGAACATGCGGTCCCTGTAGAGTATCATTTACCTGTTGGTGGACAGCTGGTTTATATGAATGATCTAATTGGGAAAAAAATTGATGTACAGTACCTCAATGAAATTCATTGTATTAAATGTGGAAGGTTAACGAAAACTTCATTTGCTCAGGGGTACTGTTATCCATGTTTCACAAGTGCCCCGGAAACATCAGAATGTGTTCTGAGACCTGAATTATGCCGGGCACATGAAGGCATTTCAAGAGATATGACATGGTCTGAAGAACACTGTTTACAGGAACATATTGTTTATCTTGCCATCACAAGCGGACTAAAAGTTGGAGTCACACGAATATCACAGGTTCCTACCAGGTGGATTGATCAGGGAGCTGTTGAGGTTATCCGCCTGGCGAAGACTCCAAACAGATATACGGCAGGTATCATGGAGGTTGCCCTTAAAGAATTCATAAATGATAAAACAAACTGGAGAAATATGATTACCGGTAAAATTACTGGTGACATTGATCTGATTCAGGAAAAGGGCAGAATCGAAGAAATGATACCTTCAGATTTGAGGGATTTTATTGATGATGATGATGAGGTAATACATATAAAATACCCTGCACCTCATTATCCTGAAAAGGTAAAAAGTCTGATTCTTGATAAAACATCAACATTCTCAAGTATTTTAAGGGGAATAAAAGGGCAATACCTGATTTTTGATAATGATACAGTATTTAATATAAGAAATCACAGCGGATACCTTGTCCGAATACTTTTTAAGTTATTTTGGCAGGTTAAGTAAAGTCAACACCGGGCTGCCATCGAGAGTGAGTTTACCATCTATGGGAATTTGCGTTAGAATCTGCGAATATCTGTAAGAACTTTATTACTTTTCCTCTGTAAAAAGTTTAAATTTGTTTTCATTAATCAACAAATTTAAATTTTTCAGCAGGGAACTTCCATGAATTTTTGCATGAGTCTTTATGTAGTTTTTCATGAAAAAACTTCATGTCCGTTTATTGATCATTTCCGATAAATAATTATTTTACCTGGAAGGGAATAATTATTGGAAGAATAACCTCAAACACATATTTTTCAATGAAATCATTCATCATTTGCATTCTTTCATATTTTATACTAACAGGTCTTTCATTTCATGCCATTGGGCAGATGGATGAAACAGAGCTACAAAAATTGCTTGATCAGTATTTAAAATCAGGTGATCCGGGCATATACTCGAAAATATCGGAAGCAGCTCCGGGTTCGAAATATGACCGTTTTTGTCAGGCATATAAACTGCTGGATGTTGATAATCAAAAAGGAATATCGCTCTCGCGTGTCCTGGTCAGCGATTTTCCGGATTTTCCGGAAGCTTTCTTTGCTCTTGGGACCTTTATGATTAACGGATCAAAAGAGTACAGTGAAGCAGTTTTGAATCTGGATACGGCCATTCAATTAAAACCGGAATTTATAATGGCCTGGTTTAACCGGGGTATTGGCAAAATAAATGCGAAAGAATATGAAAAAGCAAGAAGTGATTTTAACAGGGTTATCGAACTGGACAGGGGCAATGCATCTGCATATATAATGAGAGCTGTGGCAAACAATTTTTTAGGGGATTTAGAGAAATTAATCCCTGATATTGAGATTGCACTTCAGATGGATCCTTATATCATTTCTTCTTTATATTATGTACAGGTCAGACAAACTATTGATAAAGCTGTTGAACTTGCACCGGAAAATGCAAATCTTTTTTATGCCAGGGGTTATGCAAATTTAAATAATGGCTATTACCGGCTGGCTTTAAATGATTTTGTTAGGGCTCTGGAGCTTGTACCGGGAAGTTCAGAATTTTATAAATTGTCGGGAGCAAGCAAAATTTATCTGAAGGATGGGCCGGGAGCTGCCTCGGATCTTAAAGTAGCAATGGGTATCAATCCCGATGATCCGGAGATTTATTATTTTATGGGTCTGCTTGCCAATGATGTACAGGAGCAACCTGAAATGGGATATGAATATCTGAGTCAGGCTATTGAATTAAATCCATGGGATCCGGTGAATTATTATGAAAGGGCATGGTCGTCTTATGATCTTTTGGATTATGAGGCTGCCATGGAAGATGTTAAAAAAGCTATTGAGCTGGATAACAGGAATGGTGATTTCTATACACTCCGGGCGATGATAGGCCTGTTTGGAGAACTCGAATCAGGATTTGACTATTGTGAAGATTTCAGGAAAGCAGAAGAGCTTGGAACAGTATATAAACTGAGTAAATATATTAAGAAATATTGTAAGGAATAACGAAGTCTACCCGTCCACAAGTCTTCAGGTCTACAAGTCCACAAGCCTTCAAGTTTACAGGGGAACATTAGAATCAATTCCAGGTGTATTGGAATGTGTCCGGTTAACAACCGGACTTTTCTGCTTCATCCCTGGTGAGTATAACTGCCGATTGACAATCGGCAGCAACTTTAAAATTTTTAAGCTTGCTCTCAAATCCACAAGAAATCCGTAACTATTATACAAACAAATTGCTCATACTCACACCAACCTTGAACCTTGAACCGAGAACCATTCCCTCCATGCTCTCTGCTCCCTGTCATTTCCCATCTTCAAAAAATCCTGCCAGTTGCACCTGCTAGTCCCTATGTTCAAATAAAAAATTCAACATTTCCTGTAAATTTCTCCAAAATCATTTAAACGGGGGTTGATTTGTATTGGTTAATGTTTTATCTTACAAGGTTGAAATAAATCCATTCCAGGATCTATTATGGATTTCATTAATTTCCTTATTTGATAAGGTTACAAATCATATTGATTATACTCCCTGATCATCGGTGTAAAGAATTCCTCTGAGGGACAGTTCTCTCAGAAATATATAGTCCGTTTAATCCAATCATATCAAAATAAAAATATCATGAGATCACTGATTAATCATTTTAATAAAGACATTAAAGCTGTTTTCGTAACCGGATTGTTCATCCTGTTCAGTTCTGCCGGATTTACGCAACTTAACGGAACCTATAAGATCGGGCCAGCCGATTCACTGGATGCTGATTTTCATTCATTTGCCGAAGTAGCTGATACATTAAATGCTACATCAGGAATTGATGGCCCGGTTGTATTTAATGTACTTCCGGGAGAGTATAAGGAAGTCCATATTGTACTGAAAGAAATTATTGGCGCAAGTGGGACAAACACCATAACTTTTCAGGGTTCGACAGGTGATTCAACGGATGCCAAACTTACTTATACCTATCCAAACGATGCTAATCAAAAATACATGATCATGCTTGACAGTACAGACTATGTCACTTTTAAGCATCTTACTTTTGATGCAACGGGTGGTGATTACCATTATGGACGAGTATTTAACCTGACAAATGGTGCAAATAATAACAAGTTCCTGAATAATGTATTCTACGGAAAGCCACGGGATTATTATGATGATTGTACAATAATATTTGTTTACAATACCCTTGACGAAGACAATGTTTTCGAGTATAATGAATTCAATTCAGGAGAGGAAGCGATAAAGCTGGATGCCCCCTCAGGGATGTTTGAAAGTGGTACTGTTATCCGCTATAATATTTTCAATGATCAGCTTCACGCTGCTATCCAATTACATGACCAGGATGCTGCCATTATTAATAATAACATCATTCATAATTCAAATTCGGGTAAACGGGGAATATATTTAGATAATGTTGATAATGATTTCCAGGTTCTGAATAATGATATTCAAATGAATAACCCATCAGAAGCAATCTACCTGTACAATTGTGACGGAGGAGCTACATTAAAAGGATTGGTTGCTAATAATTTCCTTTCTTTACCCGGAACGGTCAGCACTAGTGAAGGATTATCACTAAATGGTTGTGATTATGTCCAGATATATCATAATAGTGTTTATCTATATAATGCATGGGATGAAAATACAAAGGCATTTTATCAGACAGGTGGAGGAAACCTGTATATACAGAACAATATCTTTGCGAATTTAAATGGTGGCTACGCTTATTACATTAACAGTACAGGAGCGATTGCTGAATCTGATTACAATAATTATTATGCAGTTGCAAAATATTTGGCATACTGGGGTGGGAATAAATTGGATCTTGCTGCATTAGCCATCAGTTCCGGGGATAATAATTCAATATCCACACATCCTGTCTTTATTTCCGGGGATGATTTACATACCACAAATTTTCATATGAGTAATAAAGGAACTGATTTAAGTTCTGTTGTTCCTGAGGATATTGATGGCGAGTCCCGTTCATCAACACCGGATCTGGGTGCCGATGAATTTGATACACCAACTGGTGCCGCCCTTTCAGGAACAATTACAATTGGCCCTGGCCAGACTTATACAACCATTTCAGGTGCTGTATCTGAAATGAATAATTACGGAATCAGTTCATCAGTTATATTTAATATTCTGGATGATGGATCACCTTATAATGAAAGATTTACAATATTACCCGTTACCGGTGCTGATGTATCCAATACCGTTACTTTTCAACCTGATCCATCAAATACTCAGGATGTTGTCATTTCATATGACGCAGGCTCAGAAAGTGAAACTGTTAATCTATTAAGAGCCAGCTATATTACAATTAAGAATCTGTCAATTGCAGCTGTAAACACCATAAATTCTGATGTGGTTAGGCTTGGTGGTTATACACATCACGACAGTATAATTGGTTGCACTGTTAACAGTATTGGTACTAGGACTGGACATGCTGCGATTATGAGTACTTATGCTTTTTTGGATAATATCTATATTGTTGGGAATGAAATTTTTGACGGCTATAGTGGAATTTTCCTGGAAGGAGCGAGTGACAGACGTTTTACAAATATCATGATATCTGGTAATAGGATCGAAAGTGCCTATAATAGGGGTATTGCCCTGTATTATTGCGAGTCACCAATTGTTACAGATAATATAGTTGAAACGGGAGCATCTACTTACTATTACTGGGGTATAGAACTTTACAGATGCCGGTATAATTATATAATAACAGGTAATATTGTTAGTAATTATGAAGGCGAAGGTGGAATCTACGCCAATGATAATGAAGGCACGGCAGGAAATGTGGGTTTAATAGCCAATAATTTTGTCAATATAGATGGAAACGGGGATACAGAGGCTACTGGTATTCGTACAAATAGTACAGATTATGTCAACATTTACTTTAATACAGGCAGGATCGGTCAGACCAACACAAATTCATCGTCTGATGCATTTCAAAATAACAGCGGCTCATTCGTTAATCTCCGAAATAATATCTTTTGCTGTTTTGGGTCAGGGCGAGCATTTAATTCGAATAACAGCACTGCAATAGAAAGCAGTGATTATAATTGCTTTTTTGCAAGAACTAAATATGTGGCATACTGGATTAACACCAACATAGCCACCTTCGAAGATTATCAGGTTGTCAGCACTAAAGATGCTCATTCTGTGTTTGCCAATCCTGTTTTCCTTGCATCTGATGATTTGCATTCAAACAGCTCTGTGCTTGATGGTGCAGGTGTGGCCCTGGCAGGATTGACTGATGATATTGATGGAGATCTGAGGGATGATCCACCTGATATTGGAGCGGATGAATTCACTTCAACACTAACCCCTATGGCTGGTATATATACTATTGGAGGAACCTCCCCGGATTTCACAACAATCAAATCTGCATTTGACAGCTTAATGATAAAAGGAATTTCAGAGCCGGTCACACTGAATATCAGGTCTGGACAATACAATGAATTTATAGGTAATATTTATAAAATAACCGGAACAAATTCCAGTGACACAATAGTATTACAATCGGAGACAGGTAATCCTGAGGATGTAACGATATATTATTCTACAAATGATAATGCCGGAACCATGTTTTCATTGCAAAGTGTTGATTACTTCACGATCCGTGACCTGACAATTTCTGCTACCGGGACAAGTGCCGGAAGACCAGTTGGAGTAATGGGTACAAGCAAGAATTTGCAACTCATTAACAACATCCTGGTTTCTGCACATAACAACTGGAGCAATTTATGGATCGGGGAATGTATTACTGACAAAATACTGATAAAAGACAATAAATTCACAAAAGGGAATCATGCCATTTATTTTAGTGGAGATCAAAACGTACGGTCAACCAATACAAGGATAATAGGAAACAGTTGTTCAGGTCATTCAAACAGAGGTATTTACCTGGAATATCATACTGCACCGAAAGTTATACATAATACCATTAACAACACTACGGCCAGCTCTTTCACCGGAATTCAACTGAACAATTGTTATGCATCATTAGAAGTTTCAGCTAATTCCATTACAAGCAATAATTCACAATATGGTATTGCAATACACAACTGTGAAGCAGTTGATCCATTTTATGGGCTTCTGACAAATAATATAATTTGGATTGGAGGTAGTTCATATGCCAACGGGCTTTATATAAATAACAGTGACCGTATGTATTTCTATCATAATAGTGTCAATATTACAAGTACTTATTATGATTATACTTATGGCCTGTATTCAGAAAACAACAACAATGAGATTGAACTTAAAAATAATGTTATTGCTCATTTCGGAGCTGGGCGGGCGTTATATATTGAAGATGGTGTTGATATTACAAATTCTGACTATAATAATTTTTATTCAAAAAGCACCAGCAAGTTTATCCGCGTCGGATCAACTGATTATACTGACCTGGTTTCTTATGTAACTGCCAGTGGAAAAGATGCACATAGCATATCCGTTGATCCCTTATTTTATTCAACAACCGACCTGCATTCTGAGGAGGCTGGATTATTCCAGGCTGGAACACCACTCGCCGATGTTCCTGTTGACATTGACAGTGTGGCTCGCACTCCCGGAAATCCTGATATCGGTGCTTACGAATTTACCTGTGGAACGCCGGAATGGAATGTTGTTGTAATCCCGACATGCCTGGGAGATACAACAACATATATTGATATTTCGACGAATATTGCGAGAGGATCAACATTCAGCTGGGATTTTGATTTTGATGGGGATTATGAACCGGACGAGATTAACAAACAGACAAATGATACCCTTTCGTTTTATTTTGATGCAGCAGGAGAGTATACGACCTATCTCCATGTATTACAAATTGCCGGGTGTAATGATTTTACAACAATAAATGTAACTGTAAGCGATCTGCCTTCACTTGATATAACAACCAAAGGTGCGTATTGCGGCAGAGATGATGGTGAAGCAAGTGTGGAAGTGACAGGAGGGACATCTCCGTATGATTATTTCTGGTCGACCGGGGAAACGGATACAGCCATTACCGGACTTGCCCTGGGAACCTATACCCTGGCAGTAAGCGATGCTAATGGCTGTACCACAACAGAAGAATTTACTATCGGAGATGCCATGCAGGTTGTCGTTACCCAGATAAAACAATCAACATGTGGAATTCCGGATGGTGCTGCATTTGTAACAGTCACAGGAGGTTATGAACCTTATTCTTATGTGTGGTCAAACGGAGAAACATCGGATACAAACAAAACGCTGTCAACAGGGAAACATTATGTGAATGTTATTGATGACAGTCTCTGCTACGCACAGGGATATATCAATATTGAAAGTGACGGATCGGGGCCCCAGGTGGCACTTGAAAAGGTCACCCACAATCTGTGTTATGGCGAGAAAAATGGTGTGATTGACATCAGTGTGTCGGGAGGAGTTGGGCCATACAGCATATTATGGTCCAACGGTGCAACAGACGATTCAATTTATAACCTTGCATCGGGAATCTATGATGTTCTGGTTACTGCAGCCGATGGTTGTATGGGGGCAGGCAGCTTTCAGGTTACACAACCATCTAAAATAACCATCTCAACTGTTGTTGAGGATGCAAGCTGTGCTGGATCCGACGGGAAGGCTGTGGCTGTTGTCAGCGGTGGAACCAAACCTTATGCCTATATGTGGTCGACAGGTGGAATTTATGAGATAGAAGAGGGTCTGGCTGCCGGTGTTTATTCAATTACTATTACTGACGGGAGAGGATGCCAGGAGGTGAAACCGGTTATTGTCAATAACGTTGGAGGACCTGTTGTGACGATTAACAGTATAACGGGAGCAAGCTGCTCAAATCCGACCGATGGGGCTATTGATATAAACGTTTCAGGAGGTTCTACCCCATATGTTTCCTATCTGTGGTCACCTGGTGGACAAATTACTCCCGACATATCCGGATTGTCGCCAGGATCATATGTGGTTAAGGTAACCGACCAGGCTGAGTGCGTTGGTGTAAATACTGCCGAGGTAAAACAGGCTGTACCGGAAGTGAATCCAATCTGCCTTGTTACGGTTGATACCGTGACAGGTAAAAACATGGTGGTCTGGGAAAAACAGGATATCACAGATGTTGATTATTATGTGATCTATCGTGAGACCAACCTGAAGGGCATTTATCAGCCTGTCGGGATCAGGCCTGTTAATAGCCTTAGTTACTTTATCGATACAATTGCAGATCCGACCATACGCTCGTGGAGGTATAAGCTTTCCGTTGTGGATGAATGCGGTGTGGAATCCGAACTAAGTGAACATCACAAAACCATGCACCTGACAATCAATGTCGGGCTGGATGATAAGATAAACCTTATCTGGGATCATTATGAAGGCTTTGATGTAAATACGTATGATGTATGGAGATATTCTGCTTCAGCAGGCTGGGAGAAACTACAAAGCATGCCGGCAAATCTTACATCCTATACGGATGTTAATCCACCGTTGGAAGATCTGACCTATTATATTGAAGTTTTGCATCCTACGGGCTGTACTTCAACCAAAGCCGGAACTTTGAATTCCTCAAAATCTAACAGGCAGAGCCGGCTGAAAGGAGGTACCGGTTTACCGGACCTGTTATTGAAGAAATATAACCTGTCAATTTATCCGAATCCTGGTTCAGGCCTGTTTAATCTGTCAGTGGACAATCTCTCCTCTGAAAATGTGACTTTAAAGGTCTTTGATATTACAGGAAAGCTTGTGTATATTAATGAGTTCAACAATCGCAGCAACAGATTTGAAACGACTATTGACCTTTCAGGTTATGCTGATGGTATATATCATGTTCAACTAAAGATGAATAAAGCTTTGTTTCACAGGGTTTTAATAAAAGAATAGGAAGTAATACTTTAAGAAAGGGCTGTCCTGTAATTTAAAATGGGGCAGCCTTTTTATATATTTACTAATTCTGCAATTGGCTATAACTTTCCCGCCTTTACACTTCCTCAGCCTTAGCCTGCTTCTCTTTACACTCAACCTATTTGCTTGTCTGTCTGTCCCTGATTTGGCAATCAGGGATTAACTTTCTCCCTGCCTTCAATACACTACATGCTATACCCATTCTTCCTCAGCCTTAGCCTGCTTCTCTTTACATTCAACTATTTGCTTGTCTGTCTGTCCCTGATTTGGCAATCAGGGATTAACTTTCTCCCTGCCTTCAATACATCACATGCTATACTTACTCTTCCTTAGCCTCAGCCACAGCCTGCTTCTCTTTACACTCAACTTTTTTGCCTGTCTGTCTGTCCCTGATTTGGCAATCAGGGATTAACTTTCTCCCTGCCTTCAATACATCACATGCTATACTTACTCTTCCTTAGCCTTAACCATAGCCTTCTTCTTCCTGTACCATGCTCCCTGCAACTCGTCAGCTATAGCAGACGGCAATTTATCCTGCAACTTTAAATATTTTTGTTTTGTTTTACTATTTTTGTTTTAACAGCATGGGTAAATACAGGTACCTGAAAATTTGTTTATATCCTGCCAGTACGAAGCTATAATTAATGTTAAGAAATAATTTTAAATATTCCCTGTTCATATTTATTATCCTGTTTATGCACATGGATATGCTGAAAGGACGAAACTTAGATGAAACAGGGCTGGTTTCCGTTTATTATTTTTCTCCGCAGAAATATTATGCACATCCACAAAACTGGGATATCACTCAGGATAAGCGAGGGATCATGTATTTTGGAAATAATTCAGGTGTACTTGAATACGATGGTGTTGAGTGGAGGATGATAAAAGTCTCAGACGGATCTACTGTGAAATCACTGGCATGCGATGACAACGGGAAGGTCTATGTAGGCGCACAGAATGAGTTTGGCTTTCTTCAGTCAGACTCTACAGGACAGTTAACATATATATCCCTCTCAGAGCAATTAAACGATAGTATTGAATACTTTGATTTTATCTGGTCTACACATGTTATTCAGGAAGGAGTTGTATTCCAGGCTCAGGAGTACGTATTTATCTGGAAAGACGATTCTTTGCATGTCATACATTCTGAAGCACCGGTTCATGAATCATTCAATGTTAATGGTACGATCTATTTACGCCTTGAAGGAGTCGGGATAGTACAGCTGGAGAAAAACCGGTTTGTACCTGTCAGGGAAGGTGAATTATTTTCCAATCTTTTTGTATATGGTATGATTCCTTTATCACGTAGCAGGGTATTAATCGTTACAGATTATGATGGTCTTTATATGATGGAGGTTGGTGAAAGTTCGGGGGAAGTCACCGATATTTCCAGAATACGTACAAAGATTGAACAATTACTCGAACAGGTTGAGATCTACAATGTAAATAAAATTGATGATAATCGAATATCACTTGGGACTTGGGGAAATGGAGTTATCATTATAGACACTACATGGAATCTTGTTACAGTAATTGACAAATATGCAGGCCTGGAAGACCAGATTGTACAACAACAGTTTGTTGATTCAAATGGTAATCTATGGCTGGCATTAAGTAATGGAATTTCAAGGGTTGAAATTAACTCACCTATTACATTCTTCACTGATCATAATGGATTATTAGGAACGGTTCAATCGGTTACACGGTTCAATAATACCATATATGTAGCAACATTAAGAGGGCTGTTCTACCTGGATAAGGAATCGCTGTCCGACCGGCTTACAGGCATTAAAACTCCCATTTTTAAGGTTGTTGAGGGTATGGATGAAATGGAATGCTGGAATCTTATTACATTCAAAAATGAGGGAGAAGAAATTCTGCTGGTAGTGATGAATACCGATGTAATGCAGATTGACAGGAATAATAATCGGGATATTGTCCTGGAAGAAGTACCGTGGACTTTATACCAGTCAAAGCTTGATCCTGCCAGGGTATTTGTTGGTCTTGAAAGGGGCCTGGCCTCAATTTACAGGAGTAACGGAAAGTGGATCAATGAGGGGAGAATCGAAGGAATAGACGAAGAAATCACACAGTTATCAGAGGATTTTATTGGCAATCTCTGGCTTGGGACACCGGAAATAAATGTGATAAAGGTCAATATTCTCTCATTTGAGAACAACCGGATTAAAGATTTGTCAATCTCCAGATATGACAGCACATTCGGATTACCGGAAGGGCCGTTTGTATTTTCACAAACTGTTGGCCCTCTGAATGTTGCCACAAACAAAGGAATATACAAATATGTGCCACACGAGAACAGGTTTGTCCCGGACACAACATTTGGGAAACAATTTGCTGATGGATCAAAATGGATTCACCGGATGATCAGGGATGAAGATTCCGATATCTGGATGGTTGTGGCCAGCGAAGATGGGGAAAAACCCTATGAAGTCGGATATCTCAGACCTTTAGGTAATAACCGGTATGAATGGATTGCAGGACCTTTTAAAAAAATATCTGAAAACATAATTCATGCTGTTTTTATTGATGAAGAACAGGTAGTCTGGCTGGGTGGGTCAGAAGGTCTTTTCAGATATGACCAGAAAATTAAGAAAGATTATGAAATACCTTACTGGGCGTATATCCGAAGCGTTAATCTGAGTCAGGGGCAGAAGATATTTGGAGGCACCAATTTTAACGAAGCAGGATTGAATATTCTTACACAGCCGGGAGTATTGAGACCCACCCTTACATTTACCAACAATTCACTCGTCTTTAACTATGCTGCACAATCAGGAGAGGATGAGGCATTTCTGATGTTCAGTTATTTTCTGGAGGGCAACGATACAAAATGGAGTGACTGGTCTAATGAATCAAAAAAGGAATATACAAACCTCCATGAAGGGAAATATATCTTTCGTGTTAAGGCAAGGAATATCTATAACCACGAAAGTAATGAAGCTACGTATGACTTCACGATCCTTGCACCCTGGTACCGCAAATGGTGGGCATTTATATTATATGTCATTCTGGCAACGGCCATTGTTTATGTGATCGTAAAAGTGTATACCAGGCAATTACGTCAGATTATTAAAGAAAGAACAGCGGAGGTTGTGAGGCAGAAAGATGAAATTGAAAAACAAAAAGAGGAGATTGAAGAAAAGAATAATGATATCATGGATAGTATCAAGTATGCTCAGAAGATACAGACAGCTCTTCTTCCACCTGAACAGGATATGAGCCTGCTTGGTCTTGATGGATTCATACTATTTCTTCCAAGGGATATCGTCAGCGGTGATTTTTACTGGATTGGGCAGAAGAATGGGAAAGCAATTACAGTAGCGGCAGACTGTACAGGGCATGGTGTCCCCGGTGCATTCATGAGTATGCTCGGTTTATCTTTCCTGAATAATATTATCGGAGAAGCCGAAGATGTGAAGGCTAATGAAATATTGAATGAACTGCGTGGACAGGTTATTACACATCTAAGACAAAAAGGAGAAGAAGGGGAACAGAAAGATGGAATGGATCTGGCACTGCATATCATCGATAAGGGAAAAAACAGGATTGAGTTTGCCGGTGCTAATAATCCTTTGATACTGATCCGGAATGATGAGATTATCCAGGTTAAGGCAGACCGGATGCCCATTGGTATTCATGAACGGGCGGATGAACCCTTTCAGAATAATGTAATGGAGGTA
>LJUQ01000299.1 GCA_001304505.1 Bacteroides sp. SM23_62_1 | reverse complement strand
ATCCAGGCACATAATCCGAAATATGTCACGATGGTCGAAGAACTCTTTGGTCCCGTGCTTACAATTTATGTGTATGACGATCATAAATGGGAAGAAACCCTCGACCTGTTAGACCAGACCTCACCATACAGCCTTACCGGGTCACTGTTTGCCCGTGACCGCTACATTATCGAGTCAGCAACAAGGAAACTGACCAATGCAGCCGGTAACTACTACATCAACGATAAACCCACAGGGGCTATCGTCGGCCAGCAACCTTTCGGTGGCGCCAGGGCGTCAGGAACCAACGACAAGGCCGGCTCCTACCTCAACCTCCTCAGGTGGGTATCGCCACGTACGATCAAGGAACGGTTTATTCCGCCTGTGGATTACAGGTATCCGTATATGCTGGAGGAGTAATCCTCATTCTGTTCACCATATCATATGTCCCGGCTGAAGCCCGGTTTTCTTTTAAAGTCGCTTTGGAAGGAATGTCCCGACTGAACCCCTGATTTCATTTAAAGTCGCTTTGGAAGGAATGTCCCGGCTGAACACCTGATTTGACTGAACCCCTGATTTCATTTAAAGTCGCTTTGGAAGGAATGTCCCGACTGAACCCCTGATTTCATTTAAAGTCGCTTTGGAAGGAATGTCCCGACTGAAAGTCGGGCTCTACATGTGGCTCCTTCTTATACAAAAGGTTCGACTAAAAGTCGAACCACCATGTAAATAAACTGATAATGGCTGGCCGACTTTCAGTCGGCCAATGCTTTTATAATCAGCAGCTTGTAGAGCCCGGCTTTCCAGCCGGGACATTCAACCCACCATTGTCAGAAGTTGAACATAGCTTTCCAGCCGGGACATTCAACCCACCATTGTCAGAAGTTGAACATAGCTTTCCAGCCGGGATATTCAACCCACCATTGTCAGAAGTTGAACATAGCTTTCCAGCCGGGACATTCAATTCAACAGCGAGGACATCGTTGTCCGGTTAAACCAGTAAACCAAACTGTTGAAAAATCTCCTTCTGTTTTTAATAAAATCGCTTCTCATCCGGCAAAACCAACGCCTTTTTTCCTTTCTTTTGACGAGGAATGAAACGCCTTCTTCAAACACTTCTGCGCATCTTCAGGAACAAATACATCCTGACCTTTGTCATACTATGCTTATGGCTTCTGATTTTTGACCGTAATAACCTGATCGACAGGGTGAAATATCTTCGTGCGGTGAACCAGATGGAAGAGCAGAAACAATATTATTTTGAGAAATTTAAAGCAGACTCTGCCAGGTTATACCAGCTGAAGACAGATAATGAGAACCTCGAGAAATTCGCCAGGGAGCAGTACCTCATGAAAAAGGATGATGAAGAGGTATTCGTCATTGTGGAGGAATGAGTAACTGCCGATTGCCAATCGGCAGTCCATACAGGCTCAATCTGTGCAGTCAATCCCGGTTGCCAACCGGGGAGGAAAAACCAGGCAGGTTTCGATTCTCGACTTTCGCTATTTAGTACATACCTGCTTGCCGGTCAGGCAGGTCTCGATTCCCGACTCTCGCTATTTCGAATCTCATACTTCCCTTCCCTCTGTATTTTCCTGAAAATCCCCAATAGTCCCTTCTCATCTCTATCTCCAAAAGCCCCATACCCTTCACCTTCAAGAAATATTTTTGCAGCTTCCCGTACAGGAACTCTGGCGTAGTATTTCGTATGCACAAAATTCAGATATTTCAGTATCCTGAACATATTGAACCACTGCCAGAACCGCCGGGTAAATGATTCAGGTGTGGCACAGTTGCTTTTGATTTCACCAATCTTAAGGATAAACTCCTTCCCGGTAAAATCCCTTACCGTCTCAGGCAGGCTGCTGAATTTTTTCTCAACTTCAGAATTGTCCAGCCCGAACCATTCTGAAGGTTGTGCGAACAATTTCTTCAGTCCTCCGAAAGCATCGGGGTGGTATGTATCAATCGCTTTGATCCTGCCCTCAACATATTTTTTAATTACTGCACCTGTTCCAAAGGGTACACGTCCGGATGGCCTCGGGGAAGGATAAACACATGTTGAATTGATCTCTGTGAACCGTCCCACGGGAATAATCTTCTGGAGAAAATAAAAATCCTCGCCCGCTTTCCGCCTGTTCATCCCACCCTGGCTCACATAAGCAGCGGCCGTAACGCAGAACGCCGAACCAATGGTGTGGTAAGCATAAGGGAAGCCTGTATGGCGTATGGCTTCAATATAATACCTGAGATGTAGCTCATATTCGGTGATGGCCCTGTACACCTGACCGGGAAATTGTTTTCCCTGTACGGGATGCTCAAAATAGATATTGCAACCGGTAAGTCCTGGCGTTTCGGTGAATGTTCTTTCAATTTCCACCAGGTAATCAGTTTTGCAGGTTGTATCGGCATCAAACGAGACGATAACACCTCCGGGCCTGTCGAGGAGATTGAATCGGAGGATAGCCTGATCCATCCCCGTCTTCCTGGCAAGGCCGGGGCCTGCATATTTGGCGGGCAGGGACGGTTCATAAAGGACATGGAAAGTGAATCCGGGCTCATTGTGATCCCTGGCCCACCGTTCAGCCTTTTTAAGTGTATCCAGGTTGCTCTCAAGGATATCGTCAGGTGCATCCTCCGGTGAGTTAATAACAATGATCACCTCAACGGCACACGAAGGGCGGTCGCATAACCATAACGATTCCAGTGACCCGGTAAGGGCTGGCTCATCAAGACAGGGAATAACAATTGTTTGCCAGAAATTTTTTGCCGGGGGATGATCTATTTTACTGGTTACAACATGTCGGGCAAGATAATGGCCGGCAAAACCCATTATTTCTGTGCTGCTTTTTCTTCACGGTACTTCTTATTAATACCTTCCAGTACAGAATAGGTAATATTCAGGCTATCATTGGCAAACAGCATGTTGTCGCCGAAACTGTTGCTGAAAATGAACTGGTAATTATAATTTTGATTATAATCCCTCAGGAAAACCATAATATTATCGATGAGTCTTCTGTTCCTGACCTGTTCCTCCTCTGCCAGCTGCATGGCCAGCTCATCCCTCAGGGCAAGGAGATCCTGCTGTTCCTGGTACAGTGCCTGCTCCAGTTCAGCTGCTTCACGCCTGGTAACCAGGCCTTTATTAACCTTATCCTGGTAATCAAGCGCATTCCGTTCGTATGTTTTGGACCTTGAATTTAATTGTGCTTCAAGCTCAGCCTGCTTATCTTCCATCTCCATCCGCAAATCCTGGTAATAATCATAATTATTCAGCAATGTATCGACATTGATAAATACAATTGGAACGCCGGTGATTGCTCTTGTGGAATCGGGCTTAGTCTCCCCGGGCTTCTGCGGCCCGGTAAAAAAATGTAAATAGTATAACACACCTACAGCAAGAATCAGAATTCCGTTGAGGATAAGGGACAGGTTTTTCATGGAGACGAAAATTTAGTTGGTTTTCAGGAAATTTTAGCAAAGATATTCTTTTTTTTTATTTATGGGGTTCCGCCCCACGGGGATGTGGGGCGAAGTCCCACAAGTGGATTGAAGGGGGCAAAGCCCCCCTTTGAATAACCAATTACACCATTCATCCAGAACTTTTAGCCGTATCTCAATAAATCCCTCATTTTGACGTAATTATTGAGTTCAGATGAAACAAATATTGAATACTTTCGTTTAATTTGTTAAAGTTTTTATTCAGATAATCAGGTTTTGAATTTCTTTTTTATTCTGATTGTTTATAACCGGTTTGATTAATTTATCGGTTTTTAATTATTTTAGTAGTTTTAACTGAACCTGGCAGCTTGTGAAGCGTTGTTTCATCATATTATATCTATCTACATACTGCATCTTTGCTTTTGCACAACAAGATCCCCAGTTAACCCAGTTTTATTCCTGCCCGTTGTACTTATCTCCTTCACTTACTGGCGCCACACAGCAACATCGTATCTCCTCAACATACAGAAACCAGTGGCCGGGCATTCCCGACCTGGCCGGTGCATTCGTCACCTATACCTTTGCTTATGACCATTTCTTTGCCAATTTTAACAGCGGAGTGGGTGTGCTCCTTCTCAGGGATGTGGCAGGATCAGGTGACTTCAGCACAACCAATGCAGGTATACTTTATTCTTACGATATCAAAATAACTGATCTTTTCAGGGTCAGGCCCGGTGTTCACTTCAACTATACACAACGGGGGATCAACTTCTCGAAACTTCTTTGGGGTGACCAGCTATCTCCGACTGGTATCACCCCAACCATTATGGTCCCTTCCGAAAGATCAAAACCTGATGTAGACTTCTCAACATCGGTCCTTGGTTATACCGACAGACACTGGCTGGGTGTATCGGTCGACCATCTCCTGAGACCCAACTACTCTCTCTATGGTGATGTGACGCGATTACCGATGAAGATCTCGGTATATGGCGGAACACAGATCATCAAGAAAGGCCGGCTGCTGAAGCCTATCGACGAAACACTTTCAGTTGCCTTTCTGTATAAAACGCAGGATGAGATCCATCAGCTCGACCTTGGGCTTTACTGGTACAGAAACCCGCTCGTTTTCGGGTTCTGGTACCGCGGCCTCCCGTTTATCCAGCAGGAAAGGCGCGGAGATGCTATCTGTTTCCTCGCAGGTTATAAAATAGAACAGTTCAGCATCGGTTACAGCTATGACTTTACCGTATCCAAACTGCTCACCACCACAGGTGGATCACACGAAATAGCCCTGATCTACGAGTTCGAAACAAAACGTAAGAAAAAGAAACGGCATATGGTGCCGTGTCCGGAATTTTAATGGGGTTCCACCTCATTCCCTTATTATAGGGCTGCGCCTTAATTCCGTTTATGGGGGTTTCACTCCCATACTCCCGGGGGTCTTTGCCCCCGGGAACCCCCAGTTACTTTCTTTTGCTCACACAAATGCGGGAGAGCCGGAAAAAATGGGGGCGGCCAGGGGGCCTGCAGGGTAAAGGCCAGTGCTAATTTTTTCTTGATTTTTTTGGTTCTTTTTGTCTTGATACAAAAAGAACAAGAGGATCATAGGGGGCGAAGCCCCCTGGAGGATCTCACGTGTGAAACCCCTTTCAAACCTTAATAAAATGTTAAACAATTTAGAACCATTCTAAATTATTCATAATTTTATTACTTTTGTGTAGATTTTTGAACTTAAAACTTAAACAAAATGGCATTTAAATTACCTGATCTAACATATGATTACAGTGCACTTGAACCACATATCGATGCAAGAACAATGGAAATACATCATTCAAAGCATCACAGTGCATATACAAACAATCTGAATAATGCTGTCAGCGGAACAGCAATGGAAAGTGTGTCAATCGAATCATTGCTGAAGG
>LJUQ01000082.1 GCA_001304505.1 Bacteroides sp. SM23_62_1 | reverse complement strand
ATGGAAAATTCTCAAAATCACCGCAGATGCTGCCTGTGAACAAATATGAAAGCAGTTCCTGTGTAAAACCCGCTGATTTTGATGGCGATGGCGATACTGACCTGTTTGTGGGTATACGGTTATATCCCTTTTTATATGGGGTCCCGGTCAATGGTTACATCCTGGAAAATGACGGAAATGCTAATTTTACCAGTGTATCTGATAAGGTGGCACCAGGATTAAAGGAAATTGGAATGATCACAGACATGGCCTGGGCTGATGTTGATAATGACAGGGATCATGATCTGATCATAGTGGGAGACTGGATGCCGGTAAAAATATTCATCAATAATGAGGGTACCTTTTCAGACCAATCTGAACATTTTGGCCTGTCGGGCACCGAAGGCTGGTGGCATGTGATTATTCCAAAAGACATGAACGGAGACGGATATGTTGATTTTATTTTGGGCAATCATGGACTGAATTCCCGTTTTAAGGCCTCTGCTGAAAAGCCCCTGACGATGTATGTGAATGATTTTGACATGAACGGGAGTGTTGAACAGATCATCTGTAAATATGATGGAAATAAATCATATCCCATGGTAATGAAGGATGACCTGGTAAAGCAGATCCCTGTGCTGGAAAGTAAGTACAGAAAGTTTGAGGACTATATGGAACAAACCATTGGGGATATTTTTCCGGATGAGATATTGCAACGGGCTGTAATACTGAAAACGCGCATTCTTGAAAGCTGTGTAATGATCAATACTGGTAATGATTCTTTTAAACTCATACTTCTTCCTAAGGAGGCCCAATTCTCACCGGTTTATGCCATTGCTGCAGAAGATTTTAACAATGATGGTATATGTGATATGCTTCTCGGAGGAAACCAGTACAGGGCAAAACCCGAAACAGGAATATACGATGCAAGTTATGGCCTTTATTTGAAGGGGAACACGAGGGGTTCCTGGACAGCTGTTTCTTCAACAGAATCAGGTATTTTTACAAAAGGGGAATTACGTGATATGAAGATTTTAAATATTAATGGCAAACACATTGTTGCATTTGTCAGAAACAATGATATATTGCAGTTTTATCAGTACTCACCCCCCTTTTAATTCCCCCCTCTCTCGGGAGAGAGGGGGGATAGGGAGGTGAGTCCAAAGTAAACGTTATGAAGATAAAAACAGTATGGATTCTACCCGTCCTTGTTACAGGGTTAATAATTTACGCATGTTCACCACGATCGAAATATGAACGCAGGTTGAAACATGAGCTGGCAAGCGGGGTGAGATATGATTCAATTTTTATGGGGATTTATCTCGGAATGGAGGAAAAGGATTTTTATACGCATTGCTGGTTATTGAACCGGGAAGGGTTGATCAGACAGGGCACGAGCAATACAACGGTGGAGTATCAGGTAAAAGAAGAATTAAAAAATCCGGGCACGATGGACTTTTACCCTGTATTTGAAAACGAGGTTATTGTTGAAATGCCTGTACGATTCAGGTACAATGGATGGACGCCGTGGAATGAAGAACTTTCTTCCGACAAGCTTCAGGAAGATGTGTTAAGATGGTATAAAAAGTGTTATGGAAGTGGTTTTATTACTGTAAAACATCCTGATCGTGGACGAGCCTTCGTAAAGGTCGACGGGAACAGGCGTATAACCATCTTTAAGGAAGATGATATCCATGTATGGGCTGTTTTTACAGACATGCTGGCAAAGAGAGAAATGCCTGATACAATCACCGGAGGAATCATTAACAAAGATATCGTTAAAGAGCTGGGGAAATAGGATGTCAGGAAATTATTACTTACCAAAGGTTTTTAGCAGGTTGATCTGGCTGTCACTGCCGATATTCATTTATTCATGTGGTAAACAAACAGGGAACAGGTCCGGAAATAATCTTTTTACCCTTATGCCTGCTTCCGTGACCCATGCTTATTTTATCAACCACCTGGATTATGATGAACAGCTCAGGACAAAATTCAACATTTACACTTACCGTAATTTCTATAACGGAGGTGGTGTGGCATTTGGGGATGTAAATAATGATGGTCTCATTGATATATTTCTTACAGCCAACATGGGATCAAATACATTATATCTTAATGAGGGAAATTTTGTATTTGAAGACATTTCATCACAGGCAGGTATTACCGGCAAAGGCCAGTGGTCGACAGGTATCAGTTTTGCCGATGTGAATGGAGACGGGTGGACAGATATTTATGTATGTAACTCGGGTAATGTGGAGGGTGATGACAGACTGAATGAATTATATATCAATAATGGGGACCTGACATTTTCAGAAAAGGCGGGAGAATATGGTATCGATGATCCCGGGTATGCCACGCACGGAGCATTTTTTGATTATGATAAGGACGGTGATCTTGACCTGTACCTGTTAAACAACTCTTTCAAAGCCATTGGAAGCTTCAACCTGCAGGATAACCAGCGAATGGTCCGTGATTCTATAGGCGGGGATAAGCTATTCAGGAATGATGGCAGCAAGTTTACAGATGTCAGCGTTGAAGCCGGAATTTATGGAAGCGTTATCGGATTTGGACTGGGTGTTACCGTGGGGGATATTGACCAGGACGGCTGGATGGATATTTATGTTTCAAATGATTTCTTCGAGCGGGATTACATCTATCTCAACAACCAGGACGGCACATTCAGGGAAACACTGACAGAAATGATAAGATGTATATCTGCGGCTTCCATGGGTGCAGATATGGCAGATATGAATAACGACCACTATCCGGAAATTTTTGTGACCGACATGCTCCCGGAATACGATGAACGCTTAAAAACTAAGACAACATTTGACAGCTGGGACAGTTATTATTCGAATGTTAAAAATGACTACTACAATCAGTTTACACGCAATATGCTCCATCTCAATAATACGGATGGCACATTCAGCGAAATAGGCAGGCTGGCAGGTGTTTATGCCACTGACTGGTCATGGGGTGCACTGCTCATGGATCTTGACAATGATGGCCTGAAGGATATTTTTGTGGCAAATGGTATTTATAAGGACCTGACCGACCAGGATTATATTCAGTATTTTTCAAACCGTGATATGGTCCTTACCATTATTTCGGGCGGGAATGTGGATTATAAAACCCTCATTGATGCCATTCCCTCGGTGAAGATTTCCAGCTATGCTTTTAAGAATCTGGGTAACTACAGGTTTCAGAATATGGCTGCTCAATGGGGGCTTGACACACCCGGTCATTCAAACGGATCGGCTTATGGTGACCTTGATAATGACGGGGATCTGGATCTTGTGGTTAACAATGTCAATATGCCTGTGTTTATTTATCGTAACGAGACTGATAAACTGTTGCCTGGTAACCACTATCTGAAGGTTATCCTTAAAGGCGAACCGGGAAACACGGCAGCTATTGGTGCTAAGGTGACGGTCAGGCATAAGGGAACAGTTGTTTACCTGGAACAGATGCCGATGAGGGGGTATAAATCAACTGTTGATCCCCGCCCCAACCTGGGTCTTGGACCGCTCACAATGGTGGATTCACTAATTGTAAACTGGCCGGATGGCCGGGTTACATTAATAACAGAGGTACAGACTGACCAGATATTAACCTTGTATCAGAAAGATTCAAAACCAGCAGAGATTCAAAAAGGAAATCCTTCAAGGAGCGAACACCAGAATTTTCAGGATATAAGTGCCGAAAAAAGAATAAATTTCCTCCATAAAGAGAATGAGTTTAATGATTTCAACCGTGACCATCTGATTTATCATATGATGTCGACTGAAGGGCCAAGGATGTGCAAAGGTGATGTGAATGGTGACGGACTGGATGATGTGTTTATCGGGGGAGCCAGGGGACAACCAGGATCATTGCTTGTACAATGTGCAAATGGCACCTTTAAATCCTCTGACCAGGCATTATTTGAGATGGATGCCATTTCGGAAGATACAGATTGCGCAATGTTTGATGCAGACAGGGATGGGGATATGGACCTCTATGTAACCAGCGGAGGAAATGAATTTCCATTGAGTTCGTCAGCTTTGATCGACCGCCTGTATATTAACGATGGTAAAGGGCATTTTATAAAATCAGCACAAATCTTACCTGCAGGAAAGTATGAGAGCACATCATGTGTCCGTGCAGAGGACTTTGATCACGATGGGATAACCGAACTGTTTGCAGGTATACGTCTCAGGCCGTTTTTATACGGTGTGCCAGTAAATGGCTATATACTGGAGAATGACGGGGAGGGGAACTTCACCAATGTCACTGAACAGGTTGCCCCCGAGCTTAGAAATGTGGGCTTGATCCATGATATGCTGTGGGAAGATGTGAACGGAGATGGAGATAAAGATATAATCCTCGCAGGAGAATGGATGCCATTAAAAATCTTTCTGAATGAAAATGGACTGTTTAAAGAAAATAAGGAAGCTTTTTATCCGGAAGAGACAAATGGATGGTGGACTTGCCTTGCCTCCGGTGATTTTGATCATGACGGGGATATGGATTTTGTGGCAGGGAACCAGGGGTTGAACTCAAGATTTAAAGCCTCCCGCGAAAAACCGGTGAGCATGTATGTGTATGATTTTGATTTGAATGGCTCGGTTGATCAGATCATATGTGTCTATAATGGTGATAAATCCTATCCGTTAGCATTAAAGCACGATCTGACCATGCAGTTACCCTGGTTGCTGAATAAATATCCGAAGTATGAAATGTATAAGAATCAGCAGGTTACAGACATTTTTTCACCCGAGCAACTGGAACGATCCATTCTGCTGGAAGCTTATGTGCTAGAAACATCCCTGTTTTATAATGATGGTTCAGGACATTTCATCAGGAAATCCCTGCCGGTTGAAGTACAATTTTCTATGGTTATGGCAGCAGAAACAGGTGATTTTAACAGGGATGGGAACCTGGATATTCTCCTTGGCGGGAATCTGTACAATGTAAAACCGGAAGTAGGGCGATATGATGCCAGTTATGGTTACTTCCTGGCAGGGGATGGACAGGGGGGATTTAAAAATATACCAGCAAAAGTATCAGGATTTCGTCTGAATGGAGAGATCAGGGATATTATGGAAGTTGAAACCTCAAAAGGGAACATTATAGTTATCGCCCGGAACAATGAACCGGTGCAGGTATTTGGACTCACCCCCCTGTCCCCCCTCTCTCGGGAGAGAAGGGGGTACTAAAAGGGGTTGAGTACATACTCATGAAAAAATTGTTTCTCATATTGTCTGTTATTTTAACAGTTCTTTCCTGTAAAACCGGTCAGAAGAGAACTGATACCCTGTTCACATTGCTATCCCCTTCCTCCACAAATGTTGATTTCATTAACCGGCTGACAGAAACCGAGCAATTCAATATCATTGAATATCTCTACTTCAACAACGGTGCAGGAGTTGCCGCCGGAGATATCAATAACGACGGACTGGCAGACCTTTACTTCACTTCTAACCAGGGAACAGATAAACTATTCCTGAATAAAGGAGACCTGAAGTTTGAGGATATCACAGACATATCAGGAATTGGAAGTGAGGGGAGCTGGAAAACAGGGGTCACAATAGCTGATGTGAACGGGGATGGCTATCTGGATATCTATGTTTGCCACGTAGGAAATTACAAGGGGCTTCAGGGAAGAAACCAGTTGTTCATGAATAATGGTGATCTGACCTTTACTGAAAAGGCCCATGAATATGGACTTGACTTTCAGGGCTTTTCCACCCAGGCAGCTTTTTTTGATTATGATGTGGACGGGGATCTGGATATGTACCTGCTGAACCATTCAGTACATACTTTCCGTAGTTATGGTGGTGTTACCCTGCGTTTTGACCAGGATGATCGGGCAGGTGACAGGTTATACAGGAACGATGATTCGGAAGGAAGGTGTGTATTCAGGGATGTCACCAGCCAGGCAGGCATATTCAGCAGCCAGATCGGCTACGGCCTTGGAGTTAATATCTGTGACATAAATAATGATGGTTATCCGGATATCTTTATATCGAATGACTTTCATGAAAATGATTACATGTATATCAACAATGGCGATGGTACCTTTTCAGAGCGAATGACGGAGATGTTTGCCCATACGAGCAGGTCATCCATGGGTAATGATGTCGGGGATTTCAATAATGATGGACTGTTGGATGTGATTGTCCTGGATATGCTGCCGGATGAAGAAAAAATCCTGAAACAGTCGGGCGGGGAAGATGATTATGAACTATTTGAACTTAAGAGAAGGTATGGCTATTACAACCAGTTTGTGAGAAACACATTGCAGCTTAATCTTGGGGAGGGAATATTCAGTGAAATCGGACGTCTTGCCGGGATTTATGCCACTGACTGGAGCTGGTCTCCCCTTTTCTGTGATGTGGACAATGACGGATGGAAAGATATTTTTATTACCAATGGAATATACCGCAGAGCCAATGACCTGGATTATGTCAAGTTCTTAACAGGAGGGGACAGGTATTCTCCTGTACAGGATAACAGTGAGGTTCCTGACAGGGTGTTATATGAAAAAATGCCTCTTTACCCGAATGTGAACTACATTTTTAAAAATAATGGCGATTTTACATTTAAAAATATGGCCGGAGTATGGGGTTTTGATATAAGATCCTATTCCAATGGCTCAACCTATGCTGACCTCGACAATGATGGTGACCTGGACCTGGTTGTAAACAATATCAATGACCGGGCATTTATCTACCGTAACAATGCTGAAACACTTTTAAATAACCATTATTTATCGGTGATACTGAAAGGAGAAGGACTAAACACCCGTGGAACAGGCGCCCGGATTACATTGTATAGTGATGGCCGGAAACAGGTGAGCGAACAATTTGCAACACATGGATTTATGTCGGCCACCTCGGATATACTTCATTTTGGCCTGGGATCAAAGAATTTGATAGATTCCCTCATAGTACGATGGCCGGACAGGTCGGAACAAATCTTTTATAGAATATCTGCAGATCAGGTACTAACATTTGAACAACACCGGGCAGGTAAAACGGTTTCAATTACTGAACCGGAAAGGATTAAGCTTTTTTCCCGCGTGCAGATCCGGGGACTTGAATTCAGACACCGGGAAGATCCTTATGTTGATCTAAGACGTGAGCTCCTGATACCTCATAATCTGTCGGCAGAGGGCCCGGCCCTGGCAGTTGCAGATATTAATGGTGACGGGCTGGAGGACCTGTTTATAGGCGGGGCAGCGGCCCAGCCGGCTACGTTATTTAAACAGCACAGTAATGGAACATACACCCGGGTAAATAATCCTGTTTTGAAAGCAGAACGGTTCACCGAAGATATTGATGCTGCTTTTTTTGATGCTGATGGAGATGAAGACCAGGATATCTATATTGTAAGGGGAGGCAATCAGTATCCTGCCGGGGATCCCCTGCTGGCAGACAGGCTCCTTATTAATGATGGAAAGGGAGAGTTCGTGAAGAGCGAAAGAGGATCATTGCCTTATATGGCTCATAACGGATCATGCGTTCGGCCGGCTGACTTTGATGGTGACGGCGACGAGGACCTTTTTGTGGGTGCAAGGTCAGTACCCGGCGCATACGGTTTATTACCAGTCCAATCCCTTCTTGAAAACGATGGGAATGGCAATTTTAAGGATGTGACGGACTTGTGGTCGGAAGCTCTTAAAAAGGCCGGAATGGTAACTGACGCATGCTGGCTGGATTATGATATGGATGGTGATGCAGACCTGGTAATTGTGGGTGAATGGATGAAAGTATCAATGTTCAGGAATGATAACGGGAATTTTAGTGATATATCCGGTGAAGCGCAGTTGGATGAAACATCGGGATGGTGGAATTGTGTAGAGGTCGCTGATATAGATGGTGATAATGATCCGGATTTGATTGCAGGGAATTTAGGTCTTAATTCATTGCTTAAGGCCTCAGAACTGGAACCTGTGGAAATGTATGTAAATGATTTTGATAATAATGGTTCCCTTGATCAGGTTATCTGTTCGTATCACGAGGGCATCAGTTACCCGATAGCTTCCCTGGAAGAGATGGCCGGCCAGATAAACGGCTTCAATTCGAAGTATCCAGCATATGCTGATTACGGAGGACAGACTGCCCGGGATATCTTCGGAAAGGAAAAGCTGAACCAATCAGTTGTCCGGAAGGCAGTACTCTTCGAAAGTTGTTTTTTTATTAATAACGGAGAAGGAACATTCACTGTTAAAAAGCTTCCCAAAACAGCCCAGTTTTCTCCTGTCCGCGATATTTTCATTCATGATTTTGATCTTGATGGCCTTAGTGATATTGTACTGATCGGGAACAATTATTCCGTGAGACCATCCATCGGACGTTACGATGCCAGTTATGGCTGGTGCTTATTGGGTGAGGCAGGCTATAAATACAATACACTAATGCCTCCGGAAAGCGGTCTGAGGATAAACGGAGATGCCAGGAGGGTTGTTCCGGCTGAGATAGGGGGAAAGCATTTTCTGGTGGTCGCGGTAAATGATGGGGATATTCAGGTGTTTAGGTATTGATACGGACTCACGAAAGTGATTTTTAATGCCGGAATTGGCCGGGCCCTGAATCTAACATCGAATGATTGAATGTCCCAGCCGGAATTCTCCAATTTTTCTACCGGCACTGGAATGGATGTCCCGGCTGGAAAGCCGGGATATTCTATTATACGTAGTTATGAACTGTGGAACTCTTCCCGATAATTATCGCGGGAGAGAGGATAGGGGGGGTGAATCCTATTCCGACACCGCTACCCCTACATACGAATCTGCTGTTCCATAATACAGAAACCATTTCGATTCGAAAAATACGAGCCCCTCTGCAAAGGTTGTTCCTGATTCATACTGGCCTGAAATCTCATGCGGAAGGGTTGGCTTCAATAAATATGTATCTGAACGGGAAATTACTTTTTCGGGATTATTGGCATCAAAAACCACCATCCCCACCGAATATGTTCCTTTCGGCAGGTCAGGATCAGCATCTTCCGTTTCAGCATTTCTACCATTGTAGAAAAGGACAATACCATCACCCATCATGATTGCAGGAGGCCCGCATTCTGTAAGGTGACTGTCAAACTTTTTTCTCCTGGGTTCAACAAAAGCTTTCAGTTCTCCTTTTTTATCCAGCAATGGATACCAATCAGACAAATTTTCAGACCATGCAAGATTGATAAAATTTTCACCCCAGTACATCCAGTATTTTTCATTTATTTTTGCCACAACTGGCCTGGCTCCTTCCATTTTTGTGATAATTGATCCGGATTTCGACCAGTGGTTTAGAAATTTACCATCATAAGCCCTGGCAAAGGCAGGTCCTTTCTTTTCCCAGTGCATCAGATCTTTTGAAAAAGCTATACTGAGCCTGGCGGTTTCCCTGTCCCATGCAGTATAGGTCATAACGTAAAGGCTATCCTCTGTTTCAACAACCCTGGGATCTTCACAGCCTCCGGGATAATCGTAACGGATAAATTCACTGCTGTCGGGATATAAAACAGGTGTGGGATATTTCGTGAAATGGAATCCATCTTCACTGTATGCCAGACCAATCCTTGATGTCCGCCCCCCGAGATAGGCATCAGGATTATCTTCACAGCGGTAAAGCAGATATATCCTGTTGTCTTTAATGATCGCAGCAGGATTGAAGACATCTGCCTTCTGCCATTTCACGGATTCGTTAATCACCGGACAAGTAAAAGTAAGCGTAGAATCAGCCTCTAGTACAGGATTTTCATCCGGCTTATTAAAGTTCTGAAAACCCCATTCGGATATGTGATGTGCGGTACATCCGAGGGTGAGGATTAATAATAACAGGTAAAGTGTCTTTTTCATTTATTCAAAGATTAGTGTTACGTCATCCTGAAACACCGAACATCGTGGTGATTCATAATGAAATGACATACAAATCCTTCATAATTTCTTCAATATGATATTTATGAATATCTTCCAGTGAATGTAATCGTTCAATATTACCCCCAAGGGGTACAACTATGAATTACCACCGGTGTAACCGGTGGCTCAGGATACAGAACCTATCACAACCCTGAAAGGGTTGAATATAAAACCAAAAAGTATTATCTTTTAATGCTTTAAAAACAAATTCAACCCCATTGGAGTTGGGATTTGTAGTGTCATATATGCCCGGCACTTCGTACCGGGTTATTCATAGTTTGATCCCTCCGGGATTTCCCACTTCAACTTCATGATGTCATTATCAAGTTGACCTAACAATAAAAAAGTACCACAGCTCCGGATCAGTAAGTTTTCTCAGGAAAATGTTAAAATTAAAAAATCCCACCAAAATAATTACCGGCTGTGGAATGTTTTTCTAAATTTGGGGAGGTCACAACTTTGTTGTAAGGCTTCTCGCAGAATCCGCCCGTCGTCTGGTCGAGCGGAAAAATTATTGCAAACACGCGTGCCAAATCCGCCAATCGGCGGACCAGGCAGGAATCGCAAGGTATTGATTAACAGACATGTAATCTTTGTAGTCTTAATATTAGTTTTGTGATCTTTGCGTGAAAAATAAGTTATGACACAACTCCTTTTGGCGGATTTTTATTAATTGTGGGAATATTATGGGTAAAAAACTAAAACGCCGTGATTTTATCGGGTGGGCCGGTGCCCTGGCTGCTGGAAGCTTTATGTTGGGAGCATGTTTTCGCGATAAAGAAACCGGTAAATCGACTGCCGGTGATAAAATTGAAGAAAACCGGGCAATGCCCAGGGATTTGGTTTTTACGCTGCTCGATCAGAAAGTGGATCATTATATGCAGCTCTCCTATAACTGTGCTCAGAGCAGTTACCTGGCCCTGGAGGAACAATTTGGGCTCAAAGGTGACCAGGTCTTAAAAGCCCTGACTCCTTTACCGGGTATTGCCGAGAGAGGAGAGACCTGCGGAGCCGTTACGGGGCCTTTAATGGTTTTTGGATTGATCTATGGCCGGGGAAAAGACCGGCTGGATGACTGGAATATTTACAGAGATTCGCTGGTTCCTTCAGGTAAATTTTGCCGGCTTTTTGAACAGGAGTTTGGCAGCACCATGTGTCGTGATATTCAGAAGGATAAATTTGGCAGAAGTTTTGATTTAACCAATCCGGAGGACCTGAGAGAATTCCAGGCAGCGGATGCTACGGCCAGGTGCAGCTCCGTTGTCCGTAAAGCTGTGCGGATGGCCGCTGAGATTATCCTGGACAATACAAATGAGCTTCTATGAAAGAGATCCCAAAAACTTTATTCACGTTACTAGCTATTCTTCTTCTCACTTCATTACCGGAATCATCCGGGCAGAAGAATAATCCCATCTTTACTGATGTAACAAAGCAGGCCGGAATTGACTTCCTTTATACTTTCGGAGATTATACGTATGAGAATATTCTTGAAAGCAGTGGATCCGGCATCACAATATTTGATTATAACAATGATGGATTCTACGACCTCTATATGCTGAACGGAACCTGGCTTGAAGGCATCTCGGATCCGGAGGGGAAAGTGTTTGAGAATACTCCCAATGAACTTTACAGGAACAATGGTGATGGAACATTTACTGAAGTAGCAAAAGAAGCAGGGGTGGATGACCGGTACTGGGGTATGGCGGCAGGTGCGATCGATTATGATAATGACGGGGATGATGATTTATATGTGCTGAATTACGGACCGAATGTTTTTTTTCGGAATAATGGTGATGGTACCTTCACTGACATTACTGAATTGCTGGGACTCAGCGGGCCGGAAACATTAAACGGGTTTGCCAAATGGAGTATTGGTGTGGCTTTTGCCGATTTTAACAGGGATGGCAGGCTGGACGCAATGGTGGGTAACTTCCTTGCTTTCGATCCTTCTTATGTTTCACCGGCTACACCGGAAATGATGCCTCATCCTTCTGAATACAGGGGACAGGCATCCATGCTCTATTTTCAGCGACCCGATGGCCACTTTGTGGATGTTACAGAAGAACACGGATTGTATTTCCCCGATTCAAAATGCATGGGCTTAACGGTTTACGATTATGATAATGACGGTGACCTGGATATTTTCCAGGCTAACGACCATCAGTTGAATTTCCTTTTCAGAAACGATGATCTTCAATTTGTTGACATTGCAATTCCCTCCGGTGTTGCAGCAAACAGCCATGGGGTAGCAACCGGGTCCATGCATGGTTCTATTGGCGATATTGACGGAGATGGACTGATCGATATTCTGGTAAATGACCTCAGGTATGGTGCATTATACCGAAACACAGGCTACGGGATCTTTGAGGATATAACCGAGCAGAGTGGCGTTGCCGGAACAATTGCGGGAAAAGGTTCCTGGGCTGCAGCACTTTTTGATTATGATAATGATGGGGACCTTGATATTTTTTCTGCTAATGGCACCGCCGAAGAACTTATTCTGCAACCCCCGTTGTTGTTGGAAAATGATGGAAAGGGGCGTTTTCAGAATGTTGGCCCTCAACGATCCGGTTATTTTAAGACACTCAGGTCAGGGCGGGGAGCAGCAATCCTGGATTTCGATAATGACGGCGATCTGGATATCGCCATATCACATGTTGATCTTCAGGCAACAGCAACCCTTTTAAGAAATGATGGAGGTAATGCCAACCACTGGCTCGGATTGAAACTGGTTGGTAAGAACGGCCCTGCATCAGCTATAGGGGCAAGGATCATCGTTACATCTGGGGAAAAAAAGCAGGTATTCATTTATCAATGGGCAACCAGTTACCTCTCCAATCATGATCCCCGACTCCATGTTGGCCTGGGATCAAGTAAAAATATTGATCAGATCGAAATATACTGGTCAAACGGGAATAAGGAAGTCTGTAAAAATCCTCCTGTGGATTGCTATTTAACTGTTATTGAAGGAAAGGGCATTGTTTATTAAAATCCAATCAGGAATGAACCGTAGTATATTTTTTCGACTCTGCCTTTGCTGGATATACAAATGATGTTGCTGGACAAATTGTCCTCTGCTTCCAATCCTAATTGAATCAAGGGAAGTAGTTGCAGAAGATAAAAGGTAACTATTCTGTGCTGGAATCCTGAATTCTCACACTTACAATGGGGAAATAAATTCCCTGCCCGGAAGACAGATACTACCACCAACATCGGAGAAATGTATGTCCCGGCTGGAAAGCCGGGCTCTACAGAAACCTGGTAATGAGAATGTTGGCCGACTGAAAGTCGGCCAACCATAAAACATTTAATGTTATTTCGTATCCTTACCGTTTTGTCTCAATAATCACCACACCGTTGCCTCCCCGGGCTCCGTAAATAGCTGCATTACTATCTTTGAGAATATCGATGGACCGGATCTGGCATGGTTCGATCCATTCAATGCTGCTGACTTGTGATCCATTCAGTATATAAAGGGCCTGAGTCTGGCCACTGAAAGAGCCGCTTCCTCTGATGTAGATTTGTCCACCGGCTACTGTTACGCCGGTAAACCGTCCCCTTATGAGATCGAATATATCTGCATAATTACAGAAGTCATTATTCTCCTGCTCAAGATGAGTGACTCCATATGCAAGATCCCTTTCACTCATATAACCATATCCGACAGCCATTTCCCTGTTTGCTTTGGAATCAATGAAAAGCAGATTGATGACCAGTGAATCGGTATCCGGCCCGACCCTTTTGTTAACCGGCTTGAAAGTCCGTGGCTTTATCTTGATCACATCGTTTTCCATGCATACGATAGAAAATTCTCCGAGTGAATCAGATGTTACAGCCGTTTTGGCCTTTTTTGTAGTAACTATGACATTCTTAACCAGATAGGTATTAAATGCCGTCAGCTTTCCATGAACCACCCTCTGGGCAAAGACAGAGGTTGATAAAAATACTCCTGCCACCACAATAATTAGTTGTTTCATCTTAAAATTAGATAAAGGTGTTTTGTCTGAAAATTATTGTTCAAAATTACAAAAATTAGACCAAAGTTAAGGTGTGGAATAGGGGAATAATGGGATAATTGTAAGATTTGGAATAGTGTAATAATGGAATAATGGATAATTTGTGTAATTCGTATATTGGTATAATTTGTATATTGGTTTATTGGTGTGTGTGGGTGGGGTAGTTTGGGTGTTGTTATAGTGGAATAACAGAAGGGGGCAAATGATGGGGTAATTGGAATATTATAGATTAGATATTTGTAATTGATACCCTCTACCCTCAGGATTTTTTAATTTAAACACAATTCCAAATCGTATAGGCGCCGGAAAATACTGTAAATCATGCCGGATTCAACGTAATTTTAATCGTTTTATAAAGAAAATTTCAGCAGATTATTTGTGATTATTTAGAACGAATCTATATTTAAGTATTTTAAGGGTTTATATAGTTATTAACACAATTCTGCTTAGATATTTGATTAACAATTAGTTACAAAAATTACTTTGGTTGGCTAAAAAAAAGTATATTTTTTTTGATATTTAGAATATAATAAAATAATTATTATATTTGAACTAGGCAAATTACTTGACTAAATTTGATATCACTTCTAACCTTAAAACTACTTGAAATTATGCAAAAATCTACATTGTGGAAAAGTGGCGTATTGTCACTTCTCCTCTTCAGTTTTGCGATTGGTCTCGCCTCAGCTCAGGTTAGAACGGTTACAGGAACCGTGACATCTGAAGAGGCAGGACCACTTCCAGGAGTTGGCGTTGTCATCCAGGGGACTACCCAGGGAACATTAACCAATGCTGATGGTAATTTCAGCATTGAAGTTCCCGGTCCGGACGCAGTCCTGGTATTCTCTTTTGTCGGTATGGCTACGCAGACCATAACAGTAGGTAATCAATCAGTTATCGACGTTCAGCTGGTATCTGATTTAACCTATGAAATTGTTGTTACGGCTTACGCCACCCAAAGAAAACAAGACCTGACCGGATCTGTTGGTGTTGTTAAATCTGAAGAACTGGTCCAGATGCCGCAGGGCAATGTAACACAGCAGTTGCAGGGTCGTGTGGCAGGGGTAACCGTAGTACAGGATTCAAGGCCAGGGCAGTCAGCAAAAGTAAGGATCAGGGGTTTTGGATCCTTTGAGGACAACAACCCTCTGTATATTGTAGATGGTGTGCCTACCGAAGACATCAATACCCTCAACCCCGAGGATATTGAATCCTTAAGTGTCCTGAAGGACGCCGGTGCTGCCTCGATTTACGGAGCAAGGGCTTCCAATGGCGTTGTTGTAATTACCACCAAGAAAGGACAGCAGGGTATAAAGGTTAATTACAACATGTATTATGGTACTCAGCTTCCGGGGCCAGGACCTGATAATATGCTGAATTCCCAGGAGTTTATGGAACTCACACAGTTGGTCCAGGACAATGATGGCGTCACCGACGCACATCCGGTTTATGGTCCTAATGGTAGCTTCACATTACCTTTCTGGGCCGCTGACACGGATTGGTGGGATGAGGTTACTCAAAACGCCCCGATCATGAACCATGACCTTTCATTATCCGGCGGCAACCAGAATGCCAAATTTTATGCCAGTATAGGGAATTTTGACCAGACGGGTATCGTTATTAAAAACTGGTGGAAGCGCTGGAGTGCCCGTTTTAATTCTGAATTTGTGGTCAGGGACAGGGTTACCATAGGCGAGAACCTGAATCTTGTTTACCGTACCGATAATGGTACAGGGAACCAGGGTGAGGGAACAGCTTTGATGATGGGTGTTTACCGTGCCCAGCCCATTATTCCTGTAATATGGGATAAAGGACCATACAAAGGTATGTCTCATGACTGGGAAGATGGCGATTGGGGAGGTACAGGTATTGCACCCAGATTAGGTAATGGCAGCAATTTTGTCGCAGGCGCAACCAGGGATGAAGATGACCGGTGGCAGGACATCAGGCTTCTGGGTAATGTTTTTGCAGATGTGAAAATCATTGAGGGCCTGAATCTCAGAACATCCTTCGGAGGATCTTTTAATAACTATTACCAGACCAACTGGACCTCAATGACATACGAAGATTCTGAAAACGTCGCTACTCCAACTTATCAGGAACAGGCCGGATACGGAGCAGACTGGACATGGACCAACACCCTGACACTTTCCAAGCAATTCGGTGATCATAGCATACTGGCCGTTGCAGGTTATGAAGCAGTCAAACTGGGTATAGGCCGTGGTTTGAATGCACAGCATGCCAGGTACTTCTCTGATGCGTTCGCTTACAGAACTGTAAGTAATGGAGCCACATTGCAATCCGGTAATTCCTGGTTTAATACTCCGAGAACACTGGTTTCACAGTTCTTAAGGGCTGATTATAATTGGCGCAGCAAATATTACCTGAGTGGAACGGTACGGAGGGATGGTGCATCGGTATTCGGTCCGGATACACGGTATGGGGTATTCCCATCTGTATCTGCTGCATGGAGGATCAGTGAAGAGGTATTTCTCTCAGGGGTAAGCTTTATCTCCGACCTGAAGATAAGGGGTGGATACGGTACGATGGGTAACCAGGCACCTGTATCAACATCCAACCAGTTCTATCTGTATGGAGGTAGTCCGGCCACTTCTTACTATGATGTCACCGGAACAGGGAACTCTTCACTCCAGGGGTTCCGTCCTACCAGGATAGGTAATTATGATGCCAAATGGGAAACAAATGTAACCACCAACATTGGTGTCGATGCTGCATTGTTTGACCGCAGGCTCGAGTTTTATGTCGACTATTATACAAAGCAAAATAAAGACCTTTTGTATGACCCGGAATTGCCGGGAACAGCGGGTGCTGCAAGCAGGCCCTATGTTAATGTCGGTGAAATGAAAAACAGCGGTATTGACGTCCAGGTGACCTACCGCCAGAACATTTCCGATATCAGTTTTGAAATCATCGCTCAGTTAACCACTTATAATAATGAGATCGTGAAGATTGCTGAAGGATATGAATACTTTGATGCCACACAATCGGGAGGCGCAAGGATCGGAAGCCAGGCAAGGAACCAGGTAGGACATTCCATGAGTGAGTTCTTTGGCTACAATGTCCAGGGTCTGTTCCAGGAGGCAGATTTCAATCCAGATTCCCTC
>LJUQ01000298.1 GCA_001304505.1 Bacteroides sp. SM23_62_1 | reverse complement strand
TACCAGTAATAAAAGCATGTTTAAGGAACATGGTATCCTGGTTCGAATGATTATAAATATAACCTTTTATATGTGTCACATTTTTTTGTCTTAACTGGTTTGTTATCGTATAAGTATTTACTACTTCATTCTTTTTTATCGGAGCACTTGCAAAGTAATCTCTGTACCCCTCTTCAGTTTCGTTATCATACCAGAAAAAAGCATTCATTCTGGGTGCTATGGATTCGTCGTCTCTGAATACTTTTATTTGAGCAGTAACTGTATACTCGCCTAAATCAGAAATTGGTACACTGAAGCTTATGCGATTTGTTCTGCCATCATTAGGTAACATATAATCCTTTTTATCCTGCCACACTGTAACTCTTTTCTTTAGTGCCCTATCTTCTTCTGCTTCTTTAATTTCACTTTCAAGTTTACTTAAACTGGAAATAACTTTTTCATATATTTTATTGAGACGGTCAGGGCGCTTGGCATAGTAGGATATGCTCGAATCAAACTGTATTCTGGTAACACCGTGCTTTTCAAAAATCCAGCCATATAAAACTGTTGAATCAATTCTTAGTTGTTTCTGACCCCAGATAAAATGTTTATTTATATAGTTCCCCGGTATTATCATTATTTCTTAATATCATCAAATCTGTAACTTAAAGTAAATTCATGGGAACCAAAGTTATATGCTCTCATTTGATTTATGACTATGTCATATGAATAGCATATCTGAATCTTTTTATTATAAACGTATCCTGCCAGAATAGAAATTGCTTCCTGGGTACGGTATGAGAGACCCATCCATACCATGTTTCTGTACCAGCCTCTGGCATTAAAATCAAGCTGGTAAGGAGCTGGAGAAACCTTTTTAAGAATTAATGATGGTTCAACTGCCCATTCCCTGTTAATGAAATATTTATATCCTGCAACTAAATAAAAATGACTCTTTAACTTGCTTAAACCCGTTGGCTGGTCGCCAATCTTAAATTTGTTGTTTATTAAATTGGTGGCAACAAATCCTACATGGTATGTTGACGAATAGCAATATATACCTACTGTGGCATCCAGGGGATAATACGTCTCCTGAGCATTATAATAGATAGGGTCATTTATATCCTCAACCGTAATATTAGCAAGGTCAATCTTATATTGCATAAAACCAAGATTCAGTCCCATTGATACTTTAATATCTTCATTTACTGTATAGTAGTATGCGTAAGAACCATGTATACTACCTATACTAATTGCTCCGGCAACATCATAAGTTATGGTACCGCCCCAGCCCATGGGATATTTTACCAGCGGACCGAAAATACTGAGGGTATTTGTAATGGGAGCATCTTTAAATCCAACCCATTGAAATCTGTTATTCGAGATTATTTGAAAATAATTATGAGTTCCTGCCAGTGCCGGATTAATAGCAAATGGATTAGTCATAAATAGTGATGTTAAGGGCTTTTGCTGACCCTTAATGTTCATCGAAAACAATAATATTATTAAAAGCGGTGCAAATTTTTTCATATTATCTTATTATTGTTACAGCCCCTGTTATAGGCTCATATGAAGTATCATGAATTTTTATAATATAGTAATATGTCCCTATAGGTAAATCTTTTCCCTTGAACTTCCCGTCCCATTCCTGGTCAGCTCCATATCCTCTGGAGTGAAATACTCTTTCTCCCCAGCGGTTAAATATTTCAACTTCGAATCTGTCTCCATAATCTGCTGCATATGGTATATGCCATGTATCGTTATAACCATCCTCATTTGGAGTAAATCCTGTATAGATTATGTCTATTTCACGGGCCATATATACATTTAATGTGTCAGTTGAAATACAGCCATAAATATTAGTGCCGTATACTATGTATTCCTCAGCTACAGTCTGAGGTGTTATATAGGTACCCTGTGTATTGATATCACTCAATCCGGTTGAAGGAGTCCATAAATATGACGAGAAGCCCGGTGTGGCTGCTATTAAATATGTTTCCCCTTCAACAAGATATAATGCTGTATCCAGGTCCAATTTTCCGGACGGATCATATATTTCTATGCTGTCAGGCGGATATACAGTAATAATGACATTATCTGTCTCCCAGCAGACCCCTCTGTATGCTGTAAGTGTAAAAGAAGTTGTATTTTCAATATCAGCAACCGGATCAAGTATTGTAGAGTCATCAAGAAATTCTGACGGAGTCCATGTATAACTTATACCTCTTTCGCTAGCCCCGTTTAATTGATAGGTTTCACCCGGACAAATAAATGCGTCTGATCCCGCATCTGCATCCACAGAATCCAGTGCCAGTATAGTAAATCCTCTTGTTACCTGGCATTGGGAATTGTCAGTAACCTCCAATATGTAATCACCGTAACCTACATTATATAAGCTGGTATCATTAGATACAGGTAGAGAATTTATGTACCATTGATAACTGAATCCGCCGGTACCTCCTGATACCCATAATTCTATAGAACCATCCAGAATATATTTAGTACATGATGCATCTGTAACATTTGATAATACAACAATTAGAGGAGGTTCATTTATTGTTATTGTAGTATCAAATTCTGTTCCGGCAGGATCTTCAATATGCACTGTATAGGGATCAGCAGGTAAATCTCTATTGCTGTAGGAGTAGTTATTTAATATAAAAGTATCTGCATCTGTTGAGGAAGTTAATGTAACAGTAAAGGGAGGATTAGTCCCTGCCGAAACAATAAGGAAATCAAAACCTCCGTCGTTATAACCATTACATGATGCATCTTCAATATTGTATATTGTAACAGACAATTCTCTTTCAGTAATCTCAATGACATCAGTAATAAAACATCCTAACGTATCCTCGACGATAATTTCATAAATTCCCACGTCAAGACTGTCAAAAAATCCTGTTTTATTAGTAGTGGTATCACCGGCTAATATTATATAGTAAGTATAGCCCGGAGTTCCGCCGCTAGCTTCCAGGGTTATAGTTCCCAGCGTGTCACCTACAACAGGTGTGGATTCACGGGTTATAAGTATAATTTGTGTCGGCTGATCGATAGCGATCGTATCCAGAACAAGAATGCAGCCTAAAGAATCCCTGATATATATAGTATCACTACCTCCGGTCAGGTTACTAAACAGATTACCCGGCTGATAAACTGAATCTTTAAGTGCATATGTGAAATTATTCCAGCCCCCTGAGGCTTCAATATATATTGAGCCTGTGGAATCACCGTAGCATCCGGCCACATCAGTTACAGAGAGACTATCAACAATGATCGGAGGAGGATTTATTAAATCAACAGGATTATAACTGTAAGGGACTTCACATCCATTATTATCCCTTACGGAAATATTATATGAATTTGGTGATAAGCCAATGTAATCAAGAGTCTGTGTGTAGGGCCCTCCGTTTAATGAACTTTCAAACGGGGCAGAACCTCCTGATACCTGGATACTCAGGCCCCCGGTACCTCCGTTACAGATAATGTCAGTTTTGTAAACCGTATCTATGTTTAGTACAAGCGGGGCAGCAATAATAATATTATCAATTATAATTGTATCACAGGATTTTGAATCAGTAAATCTTATACCGTATATTCCTTCTGACAGATTTTCAAATAAGCCGTCATTATTGACCTCTGTTCCCGGAATTATCCAGTATGTGTACTGGGGTGTTCCTCCTGTTGCTGATACTGTAATTGAACCGTCAGAAAAACCGCTGCAGGTTATGCTGTCGACAATGAGGTTGTCAAGAGCAAGAGCTTCAGGCTCAAAAATAAATACTGTTGAATCATTTGGGGAGCAACCACTGGCATCTTCTATATGAATAGTATATGTTCCACCTGACAGATTTTCCCAGCGTCCTGAATCAGCAAGTAATGAAGGAATATTACCTGGCTGCAGAGTATATGTAAGTGTACCTGTTCCGCCCGATGCCTTGGCAGATATTATGCCGTTATTGTCTCCGTAGCAGGAAATTGAGTCAGTATATAAAACACTACTTATTATTATTTCAGGTGGAGATGTGACCTCTACAGTGGCAATTGCTTCGCATCCCATAGCATCTGTCACAGTAACTGAATAATTCCCTTCACAGAGCAGAACGGTATCCTTTCCGTTTCCGCCATAAGGAGCAGGACTCCAATTATAATTCATATATGGGGGTGTCCCGCCAACAACATTAACTATGGCCAGGGCATCACATTCGCCGTAACAGCTGGTTCGCAATCCAAGTGGTATTATATATGAAGTTTTGGCTGGTTCAAGAATAGGAATATCAATTACATCTGAATCAAACAGTATAGTACGGACCTGTCCCGTATATGCAGTATCTGTAAAAGAGATACTTGCATATATAATTGAGCCGTCTATTCCGCCCCTGTTATTTGCAGTATCTTTAACCTGAACGGCCCATCCTCCTTCTGCAGGATTCATCCCGTATAATATACTCCAGTCCCCTGTTGCCGCGAAATCACCGGACAATGGAGTAGGTTCTGAACATACATCAAGCGTGTCTCCTATTGGTAATTCAGTAGTGAAACAAAGATTATTTACATCACTTCCGAAATTACAGAATCCAAAGAAATCATATTCCATCGGGCCCTTTTTAAGAGTCATTGTTGTTATTCCGTCAGGGGCAACAAGATAATATCCCAAATCCTGGATCACCTGATGGTCATTAGTAGAAAGACATACCTCAATTTCTGTATACTGGCCTATAACAAATGGGGCAGGAGCACCTATTGCTGCCTGCAGCTGAGGAGGTATTGTGAGGATCATTGAATCAATGGCACTGGTACAGGTACCATATCCAAATGCTTCAAGATAAAGGGTTACAGAACCATTACTCCTGTCAATGACTCCGGGAGTGTATTCGGGATCCAGGATTTGATCATCATCAAAGGATCCATCGCCGGAGCTTGTCCATATTATACTTGTTGCATTTGTAGTATCAGAATCTATTAAAGTGTATGTTGAATCGTAACAAATTGATGCATCTGCACCAACATATGCATATGGAGCTTCATAGAAGGATATACTAACATCATCAAAGTCAGTGCAGCCACCATTGTCTTCGGTCCACCTGAAAACATATGTACCATAGGCATCTACGGTAGCAGTGGCATTGGGATCGTTAGAATTTGAAAATACTACATTACCAGGGCCCGATTGTTTTGTCCATGTCCCTGTACCAATGCTGGGAGTAGCATTAAGGTTATAGCCGAAACCGCAGGCATTGTCATCAGGGCCTGCATTGGCATTGGGTATTTCATAATATATAATCTGAACGTCATCAAAGTCAGTGCAGCCACCATTGTCTTCGGTCCACCTGAAAACATATGTACCATAGGCATCTACGGTAGCAGTGGCATTGGGATCGTTGGCATTGGAGAATACGACATTGCCAGGGCCCGA
>LJUQ01000081.1 GCA_001304505.1 Bacteroides sp. SM23_62_1 | reverse complement strand
ATGTTTTTTCCGGGAATGAACGAACCATCTCCCCGGTTTCTGTGTCCCATATTTTTGCCGTACCATCCGCGCCGCCCGTGGCAAGATACTTACCGTCGGGACTGAAATCGATTGAAATCACCATAGCTGCATGTCCCCTGAAGGTACGGATCACCTTACCCGTCTCAAAATCCATTAATTTTGCGTTGTTACCTGTATTCCCGATTGCCACTGATTTGCCATCCGGACTGACCTTTATTTCATTGATAAATGCTACCCAGTACATATAATTATCACTCAGTATTGCTTCATCAATATTATTCAGATAGCCCCTGAATGTCAGGGATTCCTTCCCGCCTGGTACTCTCCAGAGCTTTGCCGTACGGTCGTCACTCCCCGTTATCATCAGGCTGCTGACCGGGCTAAATCTGATACACCGGATGTCAGAAAAGTGTCCGGAAAGTTGTATTACCTGTTTGCCATTCTGTGCATTCCAGATATGTGTTTCACCATAGATGGTGGAGGCAACATATTTCCCGTCATAACTAAAGTATGCATTATCCCAGCTTCCCCTTCGTCCTTCCATTCTAAGGATTACTTCTTCAGATTCAACACCCCAGATGAGAACCGAATCCATTTTGCCGATTACAACCTGGCTGGCATCAGGATTAAATGATGCCGATATCATACAGCTGGTACATGATGTTCGATCACCCTTGAATTTCTTAAGCTGCTTTCCGGATGTAAAGTCGAAAATAAAGGCCGTCCGGTCATTACTGCCTGTCAATAAAAATTGACCATCTTTGCTGATATCAACAGTTTGAGCTGCCGGGTATCCGAAACTTTTCTGCATGGGAATATCGGCTGTATCCGGATGGATCCTCCTTATCTCATTTCCTGTCTCAAGGTCCCAGATAATGGCATGATTTTTTTCTGTACCTGTTACCAGGAACTTTCCGTCAGGGCTGAAGATAACAGATAGTATATCATCATCCGGAAGTTCAATCGTCTGGATCTCTTTGCTGGTCTCCACTTCCCAGAGTTTCACCTTGTATTCCGCATCGATGGATGCGAGTTGCTTACCATCAGGCCCAAAGGCCAGCTGATGGACTGTCCCGGCACTTCCTAGATAAGACCGTATTTCCCTGCCGGTATTTACTTCCCAGAGTTTAATTGTCTTATCGGCACTACCGGTAGCTGCCAGTTCACCATCCTGACTGAAAGCAACAGCCCTGATGGAGGCATAGTGACCGGTCTGGATTACGGTTTCAATAGCCTGATCCTGGGCTGTATTATTCATTAAGCCGGCCAGGCATAATGCCAATGATATAATTGCTTTTAACCGAACCATAATAAATTCAGTTTAGACTAGGTTAAAGATTCAAAGATTGCAGAGATAGGGCGATTTAGGAATAAAGATAGGAAATTTTGTTTCTATTGTTTCTATCATTTCTATTGTTCCTGTTGTAAGTGTATTGAACCAGTTATGATTTCGCAGAGATGAAATTGATAATTAATGTTTCATGTTGTTCCATGTTGTTTTTCAATAGTAATTAAGTAGTTATTCAGTTGTCCTTCAGTTGTTAATTCAGTAGTTATTCGGTAGTTATTCAATAGTCATTTAAACAACCAATTTTCTGCCATGCATTAATTATTTTTCGATCCGATTATCAATCGGACTTTTCTGCCGGAGATCATTTTTTTTCCAGTCCGATTGGCAATCGGACCAACTAAAGAAGTTCATCCGGTTGTTAACCGGATGTATCACAACAATGTGGGCGCTGGAAAAGTCCGGTTGTTAACCGGACATATTAAGAACTGGCTGCCTTCTCCAACCGTTTCAGAACTGAAAAGATAAATGCAGCAGCCAGCAAACAGAAAACTACCAGGATACCCCAGAAGATCCAGAGTTCCACTTTGTTCCAGAACCATCCGACGAGGGCAACACCATAGTTGCCAATCGCTGTGGCTGCCAGCCATCCTCCCTGCATCATGCCTTTATACTGCGGCGGGGATACTTTTGATACAAAAGATATTCCCATCGGGCTGAGGAATAATTCAGCAATAGTAAGCGTAAAATAGGTGCTGATTAACCAGTATGGTCCAACAACAACATCTGCGGTGGCGCGTGTTTCATTAAGTGCTTCAGGGGAGAATCCGATTAAACTTAACGATCCGATAACAAGGAATATAAACCCACCTGCCGTAATAATCATTCCGATACCAATCTTTTTCGGTGCTGATGGTTCTCTTCCTTTAATTCTTAACCAGTTAAATATTCCGACAATAATCGGTGTGAGGGCAACAATAAAGAATGGATTAAAGTGCTGGAATTTTTCAGGAGTAAATTCATTTGTCAGGCTATAACCCGCAAAGAAACTTTCAGGATTGACATTTTCAAAACCGAAAAATCCCAATCCTTCTATTCTCAATAATGCCAGGATTACAAAGGCAATAAACAGGAGTCCGCCGAGGATCCTGGATTGTCTACTGCTGCCTTTTCTGAATACAAAATACAGGCTGATAACAGCAAGAAATATAGGCAACAGTCCAAACAGGTCAAACCATATATTGGTGTATTTAACCACACGATCGACAGTATAATCTCGTGCAAAGGCAGTCATGGCTGCTCCGTTTTGATGAAATGCCATCCAGAAGAAGATGACGACGAAGAAAACAAGTCCCAGTGCGATAAGTCTCTGCTTTGTTTGTTGAGTGGTCAGAATAATCATTTTATCGCGGTGTTCATCACTCCTGGATTTTTCCTTTTCAGTAAGATCAGCATGCTTATAATATTTTCTGAATCCCCAGAAGATGATCATGGAAGCAATGAGTGAAAGACAGGCAACACCAAATGCCCAGTGATAGGATTCTGCAAGGTTGTTGATATAATATCTTGAGAACTCTTCAAGATTATTATTCAGGGATGCAAATGCCGGCTGTGCTTCAGCAAAGCCCTGCAATCTCTCAGCAATTGAGAAATCTCCATTCAGGTATCTGTGAGCTAAGGCCGGGATATCAGCCCTGTAGAAGAGGTTGAATCTTTTCAGAAATAAGTTATAAACAGATTGTGCGGCAGTGGGAGCAAACATTGCACCTATATTGATACCCATATAGAATATGTTAAAAGCTACATCTCTTTTTTCAGAATACCGTGGATCATCATATAAATTCCCGACCAGGGCCTGCAGGTTCCCTTTAAAAAAACCTGTCCCGGTGGAGATAACTGCCAGGCCTGTGATTACCAAAGGTAATCCGCCATCCATTGATGTGGGAATGGCAATTAGAAGATACCCGATGAACATGACAATCAAACCCAGGCTGATCGTTTTACCATATCCCAGCCACCTGTCGGCGATGATACCACCGAAAAAAGGCATGAAATAGACAAATGCGAGGAAGATTCCAAAATATTGAGAAGCTATCCGATATTCAAATCCATATTTTGCCTGCAAAAAAAGCACAAAAATTGCAAGCATGGTATAATATCCAAATCTTTCGCCCATATTGGCGAAAAAAGCAACCAGAAGTCCCCTGGGATGTCCTTTTAACATTTTTTTCTGTTTTGGTTAATGAATTAAGATGCCTCAAATATAAAAATCTTTTTGGGTTGTCATTGCAGAAAATAAATGTTATAAAGAATTGAAATATATTATTTTAATTTTGTAAAGGAATTCAAGCGGCATAGAGCATGGAGCAAGGAGCATAGAGCAGGGAGCATGGTAAGGTTTGACAACATTAAAGCCCACGATATTAATCGTGGGTACTAGTGGTATTGACAATTGCATCAGGTATGGTATAGTATGCAAGGTTGCTAGGTCTCAAGGTTGCACAGGATACAGGGTGAAGGGTGCCCTTCTGTTACAGTCGGGCAGGTTACAGGTTGTTAAAAAAAATCAGTCTATGAAAATATTTACATCTGGGCAGGTCATAGAAATTGATAAGTATACTATTGAAAACGAACCCATTGCATCTATTGACCTGATGGAAAGAGCTTCTTTTCAAATCACCCAGTGGATCACCGACCACTATGATCAGCATCATTCATTTATTGTTTTTGCGGGACCCGGGAACAATGGGGGAGATGGTCTTGCAGTGGCACGCATGTTAGCGGAAAAGTTTTACAGGATAAGGGTAGTAGTCCTGTGGATTTCCGATAAACTATCTCCTGATGCACTCAGAAATTACAATCTTCTTAAGACAATAAATAGTATTGAGGTTACTGATCTTCATGAAAGGGATGAGGTTCCTGTCGCGGAAAGAAATGAAATAATTGTGGATGCGATTTTTGGTTCCGGGCTTAACAGGCCACCGGAAGGATTTGCAGCCAGGGTGATCCGGTTTATCAATAAACTTCAGAACATCAAGATTTCGATTGATATACCTTCCGGGCTATTCGGGGAAGATAATTCAAAAAATAAAACAGAAAATATTATAAAAGCGACTCATACATTGACGCTCCAGTTTCCTCCATTATCGTTCTTTTTTGCTGAAAATGAAGAATTTACAGGTTCTTGGGCGGTGCTACCAATCGGACTTCACCCGGATGCTATAGAGCAGCAGCAGACTTTTTTTAAATATATTCAGCAGTCTGATATTCTGCCCATTCTGCAATCCCGTAAAAAATTTTCTCATAAAGGAACCTATGGAAATGTATTGCTCATTGCCGGATGTTATGGTATGATGGGAGCAGCGGTGTTAGCGGGCAAGGCCTGTCTGCGAGCCGGATCCGGACTGGTTACCATTCATCTGCCGGGATTAGGTTACCAGATCGTACAGACTGCCCTGCCGGAGGCTGTAATCAGTATTGACGAATCTGAATTGGTATTTACCGGAGTAAAAGTGTTACCTGACTATAAAGCAATTGGGATCGGACCGGGATTGGGTTGTCACACAGATACACAAAAAGCAGTATATAATCTTCTCAAAAAAAATGATGATCTGCCTATGGTCATTGATGCTGACGGGTTAAACATACTGTCTGTAAATAAAACCTGGTTGGATAATATTCCTCCTGAGACTATCCTCACCCCTCATCCAAAAGAATTTGAACGGCTGGCAGGTAAGACAAAATCCGGTTTTGAGAGAAACATGTTGCTGCGAGATTTTGCCATGAAATATAAACTGATCGTAATCCTGAAGGGTGCCTTTACCTCCATTGCTTTTCCTGACGGGACCTGTTCATTTAACTCAACTGGTAATCCTGGTATGGCAACTGCCGGGAGCGGTGATGTATTAACCGGAATAATCTTATCTTTACTCGGACAGGGATATCAACCCGGTAATGCAGCATTACTGGGAGTATATCTACATGGCCTTGCTGGTGATCTGGCAGCTGAAAACGAATCACAGGAATCTGTTATTGCAGGAGATATCATCGGGAATATCGGTAAGGCATACAGGATTTTGCATAACTACCGGGGATAAGGCATAAACAAGAAAATAAAAAAAGATCTATAAATGAGACGGATATCGGTTAAAATAATTTTCTTAGGAATATTGCTTGCTGGTTGTGGCCCAACAAAAAATACCATTAGAACAGTCCATATTCCTGAAGCTTCTTCTGAAACACAAGCCGGAATTATTTATGCCCTTCCACAGACAGTGCTGAAAATCACTGTTGATTTATTGGAAGTAAAGACATACCGGGGGCCGTATTACAGGTTTGCAGAAAAATATCTGGGTATTACCGGGGTTGCCCAGGAAAATATAACAGAATGGTATTTAACAAGGGTTGAACTGGATACTGAGTTAGAGGCCGATCCCGACTGGTTTTTTGCTGTCTACCCGGAGGATGGAAGGACCTGTTGCCCGGAACTTTTTAATCTGTCAGCTGAAGGACTATTAGTGGATGTTAACAGGCTTATCAAACAGCCGGATAAAATTGATAAAACTATCCATCCTCAATATGAAGAAAGTTTATTATTTACCGATGTCAGTATATATGAAAATGAGATAATTCGTACGGATACATTATATAAAACCATTCTCACTGATACTACATTCATTAGGATTCCTGTACTAAGAGAACAATCAGTCTCAAAGACAATTGATGAAAAAGCGGAAGAGGCAGCAGAGTTTATTTTAGATTTGAGGGAAAGAAGGATAGATCTGATAACCGGTGAATATGACTTTTATCCCGAGGAAACAGCCCTGGAGACCGGACTTAAAAAAATGACAGAACTTGAAGAGGAATATTTATCGCTTTTTATAGGAAAAACAATAGAAATACCTCATCGTCATGAATATTATTATATTCCAAAACCCGGTGAACTTTACGAAAATATTGAATTGTTTGAATATTCAGAAGCGGGAGCAACAAAGGAAATATCAGGCAAGGGCAATCTGGTGAGTCTCCGGATAAGAAATACTGATAAAACCGGAATACTAACAGAATATTATCAAAAGCTCTTATCTCCGGAAATGAATATTATTTATTACCGGATTCCTGATATGGCAGAGGTTGAAATTCATGACCGGGGAAAAACCATACTAAAGTCAAGGATCCCGATAAGCCAGTACGGTGCCATATTATCTTTGCCGGTGTCTGAATAGTCTGCAAGCTTTCAAATCCACAAGTCTGCAAGTCTGCGAGTCTTCAAGTCCACAAGTCTGAAGGTATTCAGATTTAATGTTCTGGAATATGCAAAATCTGGGGATTTCGAATCTTGAACCTTAAACTTTAAACCTTGAACCTTGAACTTTGAACTAAGAACTATTCGGTGATTTTGCTTTTAAAGGTCTGCTGGTATTCTTCCAGTGATTGGATCATGAATTTATTTTCTGCAATGTAGTTAAGCAGGGGTTCCATGTCTACCGGGCCACGATATCCTGGTATAGCTCCAAGGAGTTCCAGTTTTTCATTCAGGTAGGCAATAGATGGGTAAGAAAGCTGTCCGTTCAGCAATCCTGCAGCAAGTTCATGATAACCTCTTACTCCCTGTGAAACATATTTGTAGGTATAGCCATTGAATGTAATATCCTTTTCCGATTCTGCATTTAATTTAACTGCATAGTAATGCGCATTGATATATTCAGCAATTACAGGATGAGAGAAGGTTTCAGCGTCCATTTTTTTACACCAGCCACACCAGTCAGTATAGACATCTATCATGATTTTTTTTGGTTCTTTTCTGGCCAGTGCCTCTGCTTCTTCAATAGTATACCATTTAACCTTGGGTGAGGTTTGTGCATTGGCGCCGCTGAAAAAAGTGAAAAAGAATAACGCTGGAATGAGTAAGAAATAATATTTTTTCATTGAGATCGATTTATCGTTATTATTGATATACACAAATATGGTGCCTTTTAAGATATCGTAAATATAATCCAAATAAGAAAAGTTAATAGTACGAATGGTATATTTAACAATTATTTATCAATACATAAGTAAATTTAATATTGTTTCGGTTGTTTTTCAACAGTTACTTCAGTAGTTAATTTAGTAGTTAGTTCAATTGTGATTCATAATGTATTGTTAAATGGATAAATTGATAAACTGTCAGATTGTTAGTTATCTTACTCACCTATGTTCACATATCAGTCGTTTAACAATTTGTTTCAGTGCTTCGGTTGTTGATTCAGCTGTTATTCGGATAAATTAATCCCGTCTTTTGAAACGCGTCATTCCGAGGGAGTGAAGCGACCGAGGAACCTCGTCGTGTTTAACTAAATAGTCTGTAATGTTATTTCTCTGTTTCTTCCCAGCAAAGGTAATCATCCACTTAAGGCTATATCCCGGCTGGTCAGCTGTAATTACGAGATCTCTCACCCGCCTTCTGCGCCTTCGCGTAGTCGCTTCGGAGGAGCAGGGCCGGCGGATTCACAATGATTTAATTCTACCGACAGGGTTACTTATTTAATATTTTATAAATACTTTGATGAGATAAATCATCATAATCAATTTTAACACGTGATATTTTTTCTATTTTTAAAGTTTTATCCTGAAATCAGGATTAATATAATTTCATTATGGAACAATTGAAACAAACCTTACGTGATTCGGCTGCCATGCGCTGGCTGGTCATGGTATTGATCAGTATGCTGACTTTTTCCACCTACTGGTTTCAGGATTTTTATTCCGGTTTAAAGGGATTGATGGAAAGCCAGATGGGATTTACGAGTGAAGAATTTGGCCGGATGATTGGATTGACAACCATCGCCAATATGTTCGGTATGATTATTATTGGCGGGATGATCCTTGATAAGTGGAAACTCAGGATTGCCGGAATATTATTCGGTGGACTTGCTACACTCGGAGGCGCCATTTCAGCTTTAGCCGCCGCGGGTTTTTTTGGTGATAGTCATAAAACTATTCTGACAATGATGATTATCGGCCGGATAATGTTCGGATCCGGACTGGAGGTTGTTTGTGTGGTAGCTATCCGGACGATTGTAAAATGGTTCAAGGGTTATGAGCTTGCCCTGGCGATGGCTATAAATATGGGTTTTGGACGGCTCGGATCAGCCCTGGGTATCGCTGTTTCTATTGATATTGCCCATGGAACTGTATCTCCTGCAGTAAATTTTGCGGCCACATTAATCGGTTTAGCGCTAATCGTTTTCCTTGTATATCTCATATTTGATGTCAGGATTGACAGGCAGGTTGAGCAACAAAAAACGGGTGAAGAGGAAGAATTCAAGTTTTCGGATCTGTTTAAACTTTTACAAAATAATTCGTTTATATATATCGCACTGTTATGTGTGTCATTTTATGCTGCTGTTTTTCCCTTTATGCAGTATGCACCTGACCTTCTTGTTAATAAGTTCGGCTTTTCCTATGAATTGCCCGCTGAGGGAGGTTCCATTGTATTATTCGGAAGTGCTGCTCTTGGAAATGCAAGCGTATACCTTACCTTATTTCTGTTTGGTGTGGGTTTTTCTCTTGGTCCTGCAAACATCAGGAATAAGATAGGGAAAACCATATTTCTGTTCATTGTGGGTGTTCTCTTTATTCTATTTATTTATTCTCTCAGAAAGACACTGGGTATATGGTTGCATAACGGACCAAAAACGGCCAGCCTGCTTCCACTTGGTACAATCCTTTTCACCCCGATATTCGGAAACTTTGTTGACAAAAGAGGCAAGGCAGCTTCATTGATGATCCTTGGATCGTTTCTGTTAATCTTTGCCCATCTTTCCCTGTCTGTATTTAATAATCAGGTATTGGGATATTTTGGACTTCTCAGTCTGGGCATAGCCTTTTCTCTCGTACCTGCTGCAATGTGGCCATCAGTTGCTAAAATCGTTGCAGAAAGCAGGCTTGGTACGGCATATGCTACAATGTTTACAATCCAGAACTGGGGTCTTGGGTTGTTTTTCTGGGGTATTGGGGCAGTACTTGACCTTACTAATAAATCAAATATTGAAGCAATCCGTGCCGGTGAAATGATGTATAACTATACCATTCCAATTCTTATGCTGGTAGGATGTGGTATTATTGCAATTTTCCTGGCCTTCAAGCTGAAGCAGGCTGACCGCCGGCAAAAATTCGGCCTTGAGTTACCATCCGGTGTAAAACCAGAATGATGCTTGTATAGGCTGAGGCTAAGGAATAAAGGATTTAGATATAAATCGACTGTTTGCCGTTGAACCATTTAAACACATTGATCTTTGCTGTCGGGATTGTTCGGCTAAATCATTATGATGTAGTATCTGTATGCATGATGTAAGCCATACAAGTAATTTAGACATTTAACAATTTAGCAATATTCAACCCATTTTAACTTCAACTTATTAATTCACATTTACTTATGAGTCAAAAAATCACAGATCTTGAACCAAAAGCAGTATGGAAGATTTTTTATGAATTGACAAGGATTCCTCGTCCTTCAAAAAAAGAGGGCAGGGCTGTTCAGTATGTACGTGAATTTGGAGAAAGGCTGGCACTTCCTACGCATGTTGATACTGTTGGCAATGTGATCATTAAAAAACCGGCCACTCCGGGATTTGAACATCTGACAGGTATTGTTATGCAATCTCATCTGGATATGGTGCCGCAAAAGAACAGTGATACCTCACATGACTTTGAGAAGGATCCAATCGAGGCCTATGTTGATGGAGACTGGGTTAAAGCAAAAGGTACTACACTTGGATCTGATAATGGAATCGGGGTAGCTGCAATCCTGGCTATACTCGAATCGGATGCACTCCGGCATGGTCCCCTGGAAGGATTGTTTACGGTGGATGAGGAGACCGGAATGACAGGTGCATTTAACCTTCAGCCAGGATTAATTGATGGGAAAATTTTAATCAATCTTGATTCGGAAGATGAAGGGGAGTTGTATATTGGATGTGCGGGTGGTATGAACACAACAGGAAGATTAACCTTTACAAGGGAACCTGTTCCATCCGGAGTCATAGCATTTAAAATCGGTTTGACAGGCTTAAAGGGAGGACATTCAGGCCTGGATATCCATCTTGGACGAGGGAATTCGAATAAATTATTAAGCCGTTTCATGTATGATGCAGGAAAACGTTTCAGAATGCGTCTGGCCGCAATAGATGGAGGGAGTTTGCGGAATGCCATCCCGAGAGAATCATTTGCAGTGGTAACCATACCTGAGAATTATAAAACAGATTTTCTCAGGTCTGTTCAGGAATACCAGGATTTGTTCAGGAGTGAATTTGGTGCTGTTGAACCCGATCTGAAGTTTATTGCCAGCTCTGCAGATATGCCCGGCTTTTTAATTGATCAGATCGCACAGGAGAAACTGTTCAAGGCTGTTTATGGGATACCTAATGGTGTGATCAGGATGAGTACTGAAATGCCAGGTATTGTTGAAACATCTGCAAACCTGGCGATTGTTAAATCTGGCGATGAAACAATTGAGATGATGTGTCTCTTGAGAAGTTCCGTTGATTCGGCAAAAGACGACCTTGGAATAGCTATTCAGAGTGTGATGGAACTGGCAGGAGCTGAAGTTGTTCATGATGGATCATATCCTGGCTGGAAGCCAGATGTGAATTCACCAATTCTTAGTACAATGAAGAAGGTATATCAGAACATATCTGGTAAAACACCCGAAGTAAAGGTTATTCACGCCGGTCTTGAATGTGGCATCATCGGAGATGTTTATAAAGGGCTGGATATGATATCATTCGGACCCACTATCAGATTCCCTCATTCACCTGATGAGAAGGTACATATTGGATCGGTCGGAAAGTTCTGGAAATTTCTTATTGAGACCCTGAAAAGTATCTAACACCCCTGGCGCTCTTTGAAAGCTCCAAGGGTTCTAAAATACCGCCTCCAGAATCTGCCTTATATTATCTGAAATGCCAATGGTATAATAGTGAATCACCGGAATCCCGGATTTCTTCAATTCTTTGGATTGCATAACAGCCCATTCAACACCCACCTGTCGTGCCTCGCTATTACTTTTGCATTTCTCAAGTTCGTGATACAGCGTCTCCGGGATATCGATATAAAATGTTTGTGGTAGGAGATTCACGTCGTTCAGGTAGGTTATGGGCTTTATTCCGGGAATTATTGGAACTTTAATCCCTTCCTCCCTGCACATTCTTACAAAGTCAAAATATTTTCTGTTGTCAAAAAACATCTGTGTGACGATGTAATCGGCTCCAGCATCAACTTTCTCTTTTAGCCAGTGCAGATCGGATTTCATATTAGGCGCCTCAAAGTGTTTCTCCGGATATCCGGCAACACCAACTGAAAAATCTGTCGGTGTTGCATTTTCCAACCCTTCTTCCAGATATAATCCCTTGTTCATATTCATGATCTGCCTGACCAGATCAGCAGCATGGGCATGTCCTCCCTCCTCGGGAATGAACCGTTTTTCACCCTTCGGAGGATCTCCCCTGAGTACCAGGAGATTATTCATCCCCAGAAAATGAAGGTCAATCAATGCATCTTCTGTTTCTTCCGTTGTGAAGCCCCCGCAGATGAGGTGAGGGACAACAAGGACATTGAACTTGTATTTAATTGCAACGGAAATGGCAACTGTACCCGGCCTTTTCCGTACGATTTTTTTCTCCAGGAGCTTTTCATTTACCTGCCTGTATATCACCTCCTGCTGGTGATATGTAATATTAATATTCATGGGCTTGAACTCCATTAAAGGATCGAGTGTTCGGTAAATCTGGTCTATACTTGTACCTTTAACAGGAGGGAGGATTTCAAAAGAGAACAATGTTTCCTTTGTGTTCAAAATTTTATCAATAACCTTCATAATTAAATTCAAGATATTTAAGGCAACTAGGACATTTTTAATGGTTTCAGGGGATCACAGTGACAGAGGAGGTTCACAGAGAAACTGATCTCCATTATCCTCAGAATTGCTCCGCGATCTTCTGTGACCAACAGATTATTTACCTAAACAAATATGCGGTTCTTCTGCTAGTTAAATGTTTTTATTTATAATTCAAATTCGTCGCCAGTAACTTTTCAACAGTTTGTATATCAAGATTTTTTCGCTTTGCATAATCTGCGACCTGATCACCGGAAATATTACCTACAAAAAAATATCTGGATTCCGGGTGTGCGAAGTACAATCCGCTTACCGAAGCAGCCGGGAACATTGAATAATTTTCTGTAAGATGGATACCGGCATGTTTTTCCACATTCATGAGCCTGAATATGGTATTTTTTTCTGAATGATCGGGGCATGCCGGGTATCCGTATGCTGGCCTGATACCCTGATATTTTTCCAGGATCAGATCGTGAAGGCTCAAATCCTCCTGAGGTGCATATCCCCAGAATTCTTTTCTTACCTTATGATGGATCAACTCTGTAAAAGCTTCAGCAAGCCTGTCGGCAACAGCTTTAAGCATAATGCTGCTGTAATCGTCATGATCAGCCTCGAATTTTCTGATTTGTTCCTCAATACCAATTCCTGCTGTCACGGCAAATGTTCCGATATAATCAATTTTCCCTGAATTCTTCGGTGCAATGAAGTCAGAAAGGCAAAGATTGGGCTGGCCATTGGATTTCTTAGCCTGATTTCGCAGGTTTATAAGTCTGGTGAGGATCTGTGAGCGCTTTTCATCAGCGTAGATTTCAATATCATCACCTTCAGCATTAGCGGGAAAGAAACCGATTATTGCATTTGCAGTGAGCCATTTTTCAGCAATAATGAGATCAATCATGCGCTGGGCATCATCATATAATTTCCTTGCCTCCTCACCCTGTTTTGGATCATCGAGAATATCCGGCCATTTACCCTTTAGTTGCCAGGCGATAAAAAAGAATATCCAGCTTATGTACTCCCGAATCTCCTCGATGGGATAATCAGTAAAAAGGTTTGTCCCGAAAAAAGTGGGTTTATAAAGTATAGCATTTCTCCAATCAACATGAAGTTTATTGTTTCTGGCTTCTTCAATGCTCAGGTATTCGGTTTGTGCCCTTGCTCCTGTATATTTTTTCCGCAGGTCATGGTAATCATCCCTGATTGTTTTGACATACCCTGTGTGCAGTTCCTTTGAGAGCAGGTTATTCACTACCAATACGCTTTTTGATGCGTCTTTCACATGTATAACCGGAGAAGAGTATTGTGGTTCTATTTTTACGGCAGTGTGTATTTTAGATGTGGTTGCTCCTCCAATGAGCAGGGGTATTCTGATGCCGTTTCTTTCCATTTCTCTGGCAACGTGAACCATTTCTTCGAGGGAAGGTGTAATGAGACCACTGAGACCAATAATATCGACCTGTTCCTGCAAAGCTGTGTGGATAATTTTCTCTGCCGGTACCATGACACCAAGGTCAATAATTTTATAATTATTGCAGCCAAGCACTACGCCAACAATATTTTTCCCGATATCATGCACATCCCCTTTCACCGTTGCCAGAAGAATTTTACCTGCATTCTGTTTTTCTTCTGAGTTTTTACGTTCTTCTTCCAGGTATGGCAGTAGCACCATAACGGCTTTTTTCATGACACGTGCACTCTTTACAACCTGAGGGAGAAACATTTTACCTGTCCCGAAAAGATCTCCGACCATATTCATTCCATCCATCAACGGGCCTTCAATTATTTCAAGGGCTGTGGCACAATGTTCTCGGGCTTCGAGCACATCCGTTTCAATATAATCAGTAACACCTTTTACCAGGGCATGGGTAAGACGTTTCTGCACCGAATCTTTCCTCCATTCATCCATGCTTTTCTCTTTGCTTTTTCTTTGCCTGAACTGTTCGGCATATTCGATTAGTCTCTCCGTGGCGTCCGGTTTTCTGTTAAGGATCACATCTTCCACCCTTTCGAGAAGATCTTTTGGTATTTCATCATAAACCTGTAACATGCCGGGGTTTACGATTCCCATATCCAATCCTGCCCTGATGGCATGATAGAGAAATGCAGAATGCATTGCTTCTCTGATGAGATAGTTCCCCCTGAAAGCAAATGAGAGGTTACTCACCCCTCCGCTGATCCTTGCATGCGCGAGGTTTTCCTTGATCCATTCTGTAGCCCTTATAAAATCTACTGCATAATCATTGTGTTCGTCAATCCCTGTTCCGATAGTGAGGATATTGGGATCAAAAATGATATCTTCAGGAGGAAAATTCACTTTCTCAGTCAGTATCCTGTAGGCCCGCCGGCAAATTTCGATTTTTCTTTCAAATGATGTGGCCTGACCTTTTTCATCAAATGCCATAACAATGACAGCTGCACCATAATGTTTGATTTTCCTGGCCTGTTCGATAAATACATCTTCACCCTCCTTCAGACTGATGGAGTTTACAATTGCACGTCCCTGAACACATTTCAGCCCGGCTTCAATAACTGTCCATTTTGATGAGTCAATCATTACCGGAAGTCTGGAGATTTCAGGTTCCGACATCATCAGGTTAAGGAATGTCACCATTTCTTTCTCGCTATCCAGCATGGCATCATCCATATTCACGTCGATGATCTGTGCACCGCCTTCCACCTGGTCAAGTGCCACAGAAAGAGCCTCTTCATATTTCCCTTCCCTTATCAGTCTGGCAAACTTTTTTGAACCACTGACGTTTGTGCGTTCACCAATATTGATAAAATTACTGCCATCATATACAGTAAGTGGTTCGAGCCCGCTTAATCTCAATTCTTTTCGTGGTGGGGGAGGTATCCTGTGTTTCGCTGTCCTGGCAAGTTCGGCAAAACGCCTGATGTGATCAGGTGTTGTTCCACAGCATCCGCCAATAATATTAACAAACCGGTTATCGAGAAAATCTTTCATATACGCTGACATTTCATCGGGCCCCTGGTCATATTCTCCAAACTGGTTTGGTAATCCGGCATTTGGGTATAAGCTGGTAAAATGATTTGTTCTGGACGAAAGTTCTTCGATATATGGACGCATTTCCTTTGGTCCCAGGCTGCAATTCAAACCAAGTGTCAGTATATCTGCATGTGCTACAGAATGTATAAAGGCCTGAAGTGTCTGACCGGAAAGTGTTCTTCCACTGGCATCCGTTATTGTACCTGATATAATGAGTGGGATCTTGACCTTTTTTTCAGCGGTAACAAGTTCAATAGCGAAAAGGGCTGCTTTGGCATTCAGGGTATCAAATATCGTTTCCACAGCAAGTATATCCACATCACCATCAATAAGGCCTTTTGCCTGTTCTGCATAGACCTCTGTCAGCTCATCAAATGTTACAGAACGAAAACCGGGATTATTTACATCAGGTGAAATGGAGGCGGTTTTATTTGTTGGCCCGATGGATCCGGCTACAAATCTTGTTTTATCCGGTGTACGCAGGGTATACATATCAGCTGCTTCCCTTGCCAACCTGGCGGACTTCAGATTCATCTCATATACATAGTCCTCAGTATGATAATCACCCTGTGAGATGCGGTTTGCATTAAAGGTATTAGTTTCTATGATATCCGCTCCGGCATCAAGATACAAAAGGTGAATTTTCTTAATAATATCCGGACAGGTGATAGATAAAAAGTCATAATTCCCCTTCAGATCATACGGATAATCTCTGAACCGCTCACCACGGTAATCAGATTCCGTCAGCTGATATTCCTGGATCAACGAACCCATGGCACCATCCATGACCAAAATCCTTTTATTCAGTTCTTCTTTTATATTGTAGTTCTTTTTCATCTTCAATAACTCCATCTTAAAAACCGGACTTAAAAGTATCTATCACCTCTATAGTGGGGGCTGTGTTACAACTTCAATTAAAGACTTCACGCAAAAGCCACAAAGTTATCATGAAAATCACATAGTATTGATAAACAATTAACGAAGCTTTGCGGGCATGATATTTTCTTTGTGCTCCCTGCCTGCCGGCCTCGCTGTGCCGTATCGGCTGTGCGACGGCGAGGTCGGCAAGTTTGATTGAAAATTCAGCTGTCACACTCTCCTCTCACTCTCATAACCCGCACTCACCAATAAACCATATTCCGACTCGGGCAATTATGCATACCTGATACCATATAAAAATCACATGGTATGACTACCAGGTTTGCCTTATATTTTAAACATTTTAATATGTTTAAATTATAATCCCCTTAACGGGCCAGGTATTAGCACCTTTGCCCCCGGGCAGGGCTGGTTGCTAGAGGTTCTCAGAGCCTGGTCTCTCCCCCCTTCTCTATAACTCAAACACACTCACAAAAGGGATGAGTTGAGCTGAGACTGCAAATTTAGTGATATTCAGGATTTTTACAAATTTTAAGCGCGAATACCGATAATGAGTATATCATCGACCTGCTGATATTTGCCCATCCAGCGGGTTAGTATACCATTCAGTATCTCTTTTTGCTTTGGCATCGATTCGTGATGGATCTCCAAAAGGGTATTTTTCATTGTTTTAGAAAGAAATTTTTTCCCGGAATCACCACCTATCTGGTCGATATAGCCATCGGAGAAAATATACAGGCAGTCTCCTTTCTGCAGTTTAATCTCATAATTGGTAAAAGAAGTTTCTTTGCCATGATAGATACCTATGGGCATACGATCGGCTTTGAATTCCTGCAGTTCTTTTTTTCTTATCAGGTATAGCGGATTAAATGCACCGGCATACTGAAGATTGAGTGTTTTATGGTTCATCACACACAGAGCGATATCCATCCCATCTTTTGACTCACTCGCATCGGATTGGGACAGGGTGGTTTTTACGAGTGTGCG
>LJUQ01000080.1 GCA_001304505.1 Bacteroides sp. SM23_62_1 | reverse complement strand
AAAAGTGGGATGAAAAATAAAAAAACTGCCTGAGGAAGGCATTTTTGCTTTTAAATCAACCCCCTTGTGGATCATGAGCGAACAAAGTGAGCGAATAATCCACTCCTTATCATCTTAATACTTTCCCGCCTTTTCACAAACACAATCCTGTTCCCTGCCTGCCCAACCGGGTCAGGCGGACACCTTGTGACCATTCCTTCATACTCCCTGCTTATCGTCAAAAAGGTCAATATGCAGTCGGGGGGTAAATCGCCAGCCATTCTGGATAGCGAGTCTGGCCGTAAGGAGTGATGTTTGCCTGAGAAGATTACTGTTACCACCGACAGGCATCAGGATAATATCTCCGGGTTGAACAAAATTCAGATGATCGAGAAAATCCTTCCTGATCTCGTCAATATCAGATTCTTTTGAAATAACAAATTTCAGCTGAAAATCCTTGGTGGAAAGCCTGGCAGGTATACCGTCGGGTATATCAGCATAATAGGAACCCATAGTCATGCAGGCATTGATATATTTTTGTATGGTATCAATGTTTCTCCTGAATTTTTTGTGATCACGGATATGTGCTTCATCCACAGGTTGTTTCAATTTTCTGACTTTATATGGTGTAGGTTCTGAGGATGATAATTTTGGTGAGATTGAAAAAAGATCCACCCAGTAAACCAGCTCAGGTATAAAAATTATACCATTTGTTTCAAGTGTAATATGATGCCCAAGTTTTTGTTTTATTTGCCTTGTCAGTTGTAAAAGTGGCAGCGGCTGGGTGGTTGGTTCACCGCCCGAGATAACAATATGGTGTATCCTTGTCGTGTTGAATCTGATTATTCTGACAATATCATCTATCTCCCATTCTTCCGTTTCCTTTATAAAATGAGATGAATAGGGTGTATCACAAATACTGACCTCTCCTTTGTCCGTTTCCCAGGTACATCGTAGATTGCACCCACTGGTCCTGATAAATAATACCGGCACACCTGCAAGTTTTCCTTCCCCCTGAAGCGTGCCCGGGAATGGAAAACCTGTTGCCGGCTTATCTTTTATTGGAATGCCGGATTTATCCTTCGTAACGGGAAAAATTCCGTTTTTTACCAGTGTTATTTTCATGAAGCTGAATGAATGACAAGTTGTCAGATGCAAAACTATTAAATTTTATTTGAAGAACGCCAGGACTCCTGCCTTCGGTGAAACTTTGACAGGCAGAAAGGCTCAGGCAAAATAGTTTTTAATTTTCAGTGAATGGAACAATTATTGAGAGGGTAGGAAAATCATAGAAAAAACATCTAATTTTAAATCATTAATGATATAAAAAAAAGTAAAAACACTGAAATGGAACTTTTCAAACCCATGGAAAAATTTGACGAAGCTGCGGATAAGCCTGTTCATGAAGGCGAAACAGAAAAAGTAAAATGTCTCATTATAGGATCCGGGCCGGCAGGTTACACAGCAGCAATTTATGCAGCAAGGGCTAATCTGAGACCTGTCTTATATGAAGGACTCCAGCCTGGAGGGCAACTGACGACAACTACGGAAGTAGAAAATTTTCCCGGTTATCCGGAAGGAGTGACCGGTCCTGTGTTGATGGAAGATCTGAAGAAGCAGGCTCTTCGTTTTGGAACGGATATCCGGTGGGGTATTGCAACGGCTTCGGACCTTTCATCCCGCCCGTTCAAAATCACTATTGATGATCAAAAAATAATTGCAGCTGATTCTCTTATTATTGCCACCGGTGCAACAGCAAAATATCTTGGATTGGAATCGGAGAAGAATTTTATGGGCCATGGTGTATCTGCCTGTGCTACCTGTGACGGATTTTTTTTCAAAGGACAGGATGTTGCGGTGATCGGTGGGGGAGACTCTGCCTGTGAAGAAGCACTCTATCTTTCAGGTCTGTGCAAGAAGGTATACCTGGTTCACAGAAGGGATGAGCTCAGGGCTTCAAAGATTATGCAGGAAAGGATTAAAAACAGGGAAAACATTGAGATTATCTGGAGCCACATCCCAAAAGAAATTATTGGTGATCAATCTGTTAATGGTGTTATACTTCAAAACAAAAAAACGGGTGAGGAAAAGAAAATTGATGTTCAGGGATTTTTCCTTGCTATCGGACACCAGCCCAATTCTGAAATATTCAAGGAGTATCTGGAAACGGATGAAGTGGGATATATAAAAACCATTCCCGGAACCTCAAAAACCAGCATAGAAGGTGTGTTTGCCTGTGGTGATGTGCAGGATCCACATTACCGCCAGGCAGTAACAGCTGCAGGATCAGGCTGCATAGCCGCAATTGATGCGGAAAGATGGCTCAGTGAGAAAGGTTAATAAGAAGCGTCTAAGATAATCCAATTGATAGAAATAATTACCAGAGAGTGGAACAGGGTAAAGGGTATAGGAAGTATAATGGTGCTAAAGTGTGAAGGTATGAATATGTGAAGAATTAAACAAGTCATCCCGACGAGTGAAGCGAGGAGGGAACTCGTTATCGATTATGGTAATCAAAAATTTGGTGTGCTACAATAAACATTATTATACAGGATATGACGAGATCCCTCAGTCGCTTCACTCCTTCGGGATGACATCAATTCTGAATACGCAATTTTTTTGAGACAATAACAGAACTACAACTTCACTATCATCTGAAATACAACCTCGGCACAACTGGATTACTGCCGAATATGGTTTACCATTTTGCCATTTCTTTTGGATAGAGTTTTTTATCCAGTTTTTCCTTTACTTCAGAGAATGCCTTGATTGTGTACTCCACATCTTCCAGTGAGTGAACGGCGGTTGGGATGATTCTGACGAGTATCACATCCTTTGGTACTACGGGGTAGATTACCATTGAACAGAAAAGCCTGTAATTTTCTCTCAGATCAACAATCAGCTGGGTAGCTTCCTCTATACCGCCAGCAAGGATTACAGGTGTTACCGGGGATTCGGTTCTTCCGAGATTGAATCCCCTGGCTTTCAGTCCTGACTGGAGTGCATTGACAATTGTCCATAGTTTTTCTCTAAGTTCCGGCATGGTCTGCAACAGCTCAAGTCTTTTAAGTGCACCAATAACCAGTGGCATGGGAAGAGATTTTGCAAAGATCTGGGAGCGCATCGTGTAAGTCAGGTAATCAATAACTTCTTTGTCGGACGCAACAAATGCACCTATTGAAGCCATTGATTTGGCGAAGGTGGCAAAATATATATCAACCTGATCCTGAACGCCATAATGTTCACCCGTTCCGGCTCCTGTTTTTCCCATTGTACCGAATCCATGTGCATCATCCACCAGTAACCTGAAGTCGAATTTTTCTTTCAGCTTAACGATACCGGCGAGGTTACCAAGATCTCCAACCATACCGAACACACCCTCTGTAATAACCAGTATCCCGCCTCCTGTCTGTTTGATGATCTTTGTGGCTCTTTCAAGCTGTTTGGCAAGGTTTTCAATATTGTTGTGTGGATATACGAATCTTTTTCCCATATGCATTCTCAAACCATCCAGTATGCAGGCGTGTGAATCGGAGTCATAAACGACAACATCTTTTCTGTCAAGCAGTGCATCAATGATGGAAACCATCCCCTGGTAACCATAATTGAGTAAGTAGCCGGATTTCTTGCCCACAAAATTTGCCAGTTTCTGTTCAAGCTCTTCATGCTTTGCAGTTTGTCCTGACATCATCCTGGCACCCATGGGATAACCAAGACCATATTGAGCAGCTGCTTCAGCGTCAGCTTTCCTTACTTCCGGATAGTTTGCCAGCCCAAGATAATTATTAAGGCTCCACGTAAGAACCTCCTTCCCCCGGTACATCATCCTTGACTTGATCTCACCCTCAAGTTTCGGAAAGAAAAAATAACCATGGCCCACTTCCTGGTACTGACCCAGCGGGCCCCTGTTTGAAAGAATTTTTTTAAATAAGTCCACTGTAATTATGATTTTAGGTTATTAAAAAAAATATTTTTTTCTGAATAGATTATTCAGATTATTCAATCCCTTCAGGGTTGACAAGTTTATCCTCATATGCCCTGCACTTCGTACAGGGTTATTCATAGTTAGGCCCCTCCAGGGCCCTGCTCTTTACTCCCTGCTAATAAATAAAGCGGTAAAATTACTCAAATTTGATTATCCCCAAAATCAAAAATAAATTTTCCTGTTTTACGTTGCTTTTTAAAATCTTACAGAATTCTTTCAATTATTTGGTATAATCAATTATTTTTGCACGATGTTTTTCAAAAGGGTATATATCGCTTTATTTTTCATTGCTTTTGCAATCATCTTATCTGCATGCAGCGGGTATGAAAAATTATTGAAAAGCCGTGATTATAAATTGAAGTATGAAAAAGCGATGGAATATTATGCCGAGGAGGAATATGTAAGAGCTGCCACACTTTTAGACCAGGTGGCGCCTGTATACAGGGGGACGATGAAGGCGGACACAGTTTTTTATTATCAGGCGATGAGTTATTATATGCAAAGAGATTATATACTTTCGGGACATTATTTTAAGCAGCTGGCAATAGATTATCCCCGGAGTGCCTTTGCCGAGGAATGTGATTTTTTAACCGGGTATTGCTATTATAAATTATCTCCAAGACCGGCACTTGATCAGGAATCAACAGTGAAGGCAATTACCTCTTTTCAGCTGTTTATGATTAAATACCCCGGCAGTTCAAGGAATGAAGAGGCACAATCTTTGATAGAAGAGATGAGGGACAAGCTCGTTGAGAAATCATACATGAATGGGAAACTTTACTATAACCTGGGTGATTATAAAGCTTCAATTATTGCACTCAGAAACAGCCTGAATGAATTTCCAGATACCAGGCACAGGGAGGAGCTGATGTTTTTGATCCTTAAATCCTCTTATCTGCTGGCTGAAAATAGTATTATTCAGAAGAAAAAAGAAAGATACCAGGATACGATTGATGAATATTATACCTTTATCAGTGAATTTCCTGAAAGTAATTACAGGAAAGAAGCGGAAAAAATATATGAATCAGCAACAGCTATTGTGGGTGCCGAAAGTCAATTAACGAATAACAAATAATTTTTATCATACAATATGGATTATAAAAAATCAAAAGCACCGGTAACGACGATTACAAAGAATGTAGACCTGCTTGACAGGGAAACAAACAACATATACCAGACGGTGATGATTGTAGCCAAAAGGGCTAATCAAATCAGTGTTGAATTAAAGCAGGAACTAAACAGGAAACTGGAAGAATTTGCATATTACACTGATAATCTTGAAGAGGTATTTGAGAACAGGGAACAGATTGAGATTTCAAAATTTTATGAAAGATTACCCAAACCGACCCTCATCGCACTCCAGGAGTTTATGGATAACGAAATTTATTACAGGTTAGCCGAACCAGAGCCTGAAAAAGAGGTTTGATAATTTCTGTATTCCTTTATGTTAAAAGGGAAAAAAATAATTCTGGGTATCACAGCCGGTATTGCGGCTTATAAATCAGCATTGATCATCCGGTTACTTAGGAAGGAAGGAGCCGAAATCAGGGTGATCATGACGCCCATGGCAAAAGAGTTTGTCACTCCTGTTACACTTTCTGCGCTGTCAGGTAATCCCGTACTAATTGATTTTTTTACTGGTGATGGATCATGGAATTCACATATTGACCTTGGCCGGTGGGCTGATATTATGCTGGTAGCTCCGCTTACTGCATGCACGATGGGGAAGATGGTGAATGGAATTGCTGATAATCTGCTGGTCGCTGCTTATCTCTCCATGCGATGTCCTGTGGTCCTTGCCCCTGCTATGGATATGGATATGTATAACCATCCGGCCACCCGGAAAAACATGGAAATTCTGAAATCTTACGGCAACATAATCATAGAACCGGTTCTTGGTGAACTTGCCAGTGGTTTATACGGCATAGGCAGGATGGAAGAACCTGAAATTATTGTTAAGGTTATCATTGATTTACTTTCTGACCGGAAAACAAAATCCGCAAAAAACAAAAGGATTGATCGGTAAAAAGATTCTCATTACCGCAGGTCCAACCAGAGAGGATATTGATCCTGTGCGCTTTATAGGAAACAGGTCGTCGGGAAAGATGGGCTATGCACTTGCTGCATCCTGTGCGGCGCGTGGGGCAGAAGTGATCCTGATCAGCGGACCGGTTAACCTGCTTATGGATGATCCCTCAGTTCATCTGATCAAGGTGATAACTGCCGAGGAGATGTATCAGCAATGTATGGAATATTTTCCAGGATGTCATGCTGCAATAATGAGTGCAGCAGTTTCAGATTTTACTCCAAAAGTTAAAGGGATGAATAAGATCAAACGGGGCAATAAAAAAATATCTCTTGAACTGGTACCAACAAAAGATATTGCTGCCAGCCTTGGTGAAATGAAAACTGCCAGGCAGGTGCTGGTAGGTTTTGCCCTTGAATCGGATAATGAAATCGTAAATGCTCGGAAAAAATTAATTGAGAAAAACCTTGATTTTATTGTTGTCAATTCACTCCGTGTTGAAGGAGCAGGTTTTGAATCAGATACGAATAAAATAACAATTATTGATAGGGATAATAATATAGAGGAATTTGAGTTAAAACATAAAAAGGAGGTAGCGGAAGATATTGTTGATAAATTAGAAACGTATATGAATGGTTAGAGAAAGGCTAAGGCTAAGGCTAAGGCTAAGGAAGAATAACTACTTAAGCAATTAAATGACAATTTAACAATTTAGCAATTTAAAAATCTTCATAAAAGGGATGAAAAGAATGCATCCATATTTAATAATCGCCCTTCTTATCATGTTTTCTTCACACATTGTTGCCCAGGAACTGAAATGCAATATTCAGGTTGTCTCACAGCAGGTTCAGGGGACAAATAAGCAGGTATTCCAGACTTTACAGACTGCCATATATGAATTTATGAACAGCACTGTCTGGACAAATCATGTATATGCTTTTGATGAGAGGGTAGAGTGCAACCTGCTATTCAATATAACCGATCAGATTTCTGCCGATGAGTTTAAGGGTACCCTTCAAATCCAATCCCGACGGCCGGTGTTTAATACGAATTACAACACAGTAATGATTAATTATATGGATAATGACATCCATTTTCGCTATGTTGAGTTTGAGCCCCTTCAATTCGATGAGACCCAGCATCTTTCAAACCTGACATCCATTTTAGCTTTTTATGCCTATATCATTCTCGGATTTGATTACGACTCTTTTTCTTTCGAAGGAGGCACTCCCTATTTCCAGAGAGCTGAGAATATAGTTAACAACGCCCAGAATGCACGGGAGGTTGGTTGGAAGGCTTTTGAAAGTACCAGTCATAAAAACAGGTATTGGCTGATCAATGATATTCTGGATGATAAGTATGCTCCGATCAGGGAATTTAATTACAGGTATCACCGCCACGGACTGGATTTGATGGATGAAAAAGTTGTAGAAGGAAGAGCTGCGATTGCTGAAAGCCTGGAAAATCTTCAGAAGGTGTATCGTGACAAGCCCGATCCATTTATGCAAATCCTTAAGGTCATATTGGATGCCAAAGCCGACGAGTTTGTTAACATTTTCAGTGAATCGTTTGTAGAAGAAAAAAACCGCGTTGTAACAATACTTCAGGAAATCGATCCATCCAATCAACCCAAATATCAGAGGATTCTGTCAGCAGGATAGAATAATTCCTTATTGCTGTGCTGAAATTCCGGCACAGGAATCAGGGACCAACAACCAGTAACCAACAACCAGGAACCGACAACCAGGAACCATATCCCCGGTTAACAACCGGGGTTGCTGCTACAGTCATGGTAGGTAGTAATGCAGGTTGGCAACCGGCAAAACTTACCATCTGAATATTCAACAATCCATGCTCCACGCTTTTCTTTTTGTTCACAACACAAATTTTCTGATTCAATTTTTTATAATTTTACCTTTCGACCAATACAGTGTTTGTCTATGTTGAAATCCCTTAATGTTCAGAATTATGCACTGATCAGGCAGCTTGAAATTGAATTCAAGCCGGGCTTTAGTATTATTACTGGTGAAACCGGGGCAGGTAAGTCAATACTGCTTGGTGCACTTTCACTTTTAATCGGACAAAGAGCTGATACCAATGTCTTACTGGATAAAAGCCAAAAATGTATTGTCGAGGGAATTTTTCATGTGAAAGATCTTAATCTTAAAACCTTCTTTAAGAGTGAAGATATTGATTATGAGGATGTTACAATTATCCGCAGAGAGATAATACCGGAGGGTAAATCAAGGGCATTTATCAATGATACACCTGTATCCATTAACCAACTGCGTGAGCTCGGACTTAAACTGGTTGACATTCATTCACAGCATGAGAACCTTAATCTTGGCAATCATCTTTTTCAATTGAAAGTAATTGATATTGTTGCACAAAATAAAAGTTTGCTGGAACAATATCATAAACTGTATAATAATTTTATTGCCGGACAAAAAGAGCTGGCCGAGATAATGGAAAAAGCCAGTCAGGCAAGGGCTGATCTGGATTATTACAATTTTCAATTTAATCAGCTTGATGAGGCAAAACTAAAAACGGAAGAAATGAATGAGATTGAAGCTGAAGCAAATATTTTAAATCATGCGGAAGAAATAAAATTCAATCTGCTGAAAGTTGCAGATCTGATTTCAGGTGAAGGTAATTCAGTTCTTGGTATGTTGAAAGATGCCATAGATGCGATGGATAAACTGGCGGGTTTTTACTCATTTTCGAAAGAATTCCGTGACCGGCTGGAATCGGTATATATAGAATTGAAGGATATTGCTGGAGAAGCTGAAATACAAAGTGAAAAAATCGAAATTGATACAGGGCGACTTCAGCTTATTCAGGAAAGGATTGATCAGTTATACAACCTGATGCACAAACACGCAGTATCATCGATTGAAGATCTGATAAATCTGAAAAATGAACTGGGGGCAAAAATTGGTGAAATTACTTCCTATGATGAAGCAATAGAGAAGTTATCCGGACAGGTCGAAAGCCAGCGACAACAATTATCTGATCTTGCCAGCGAACTCTCAGGAAGAAGACTTGAATCCATTCCAGCGATTGAAGAAAAAGTTATCACTATGCTACAACAGGTTGGTATTCCAAATGCAAGGTTTACAATTGTCCAGAAAAGCCTTGAAAACTTCACATCTCAGGGAACCGATCATGTTGAATTCATATTCTCCGCAAATAAAAAAGTTCCCATGCAGGAAATTAGCAAGGTAGCTTCAGGAGGTGAATTATCCAGGCTGATGTTAAGTATCAAATCCTTGATTTCTGGTAGTATCGAATTGCCAACAATCATTTTTGATGAGGTAGATGCAGGTGTATCCGGAGAGATTGCCGAAAAAGTTGGATTGATCATGAAATCCATGTCGTCCGGACTACAGGTTATCAATATAACCCATCTTCCCCAGGTTACGGCTAAAGGGGATTATCATTATCTTGTATATAAATATGATCGCGAAGATACCACAGTTACAGATATTAAATTACTGAATGCTGAGGAGAGGGTGATCGAACTGGCAAAGATGCTCAGCGGGGAAGTACTTACCGAAGCAGCCATCACACATGCAAAACAATTGTTGAATTAGGACTATATTCCGGTTACAGAGAACCACAGAGTTTAAATAAAATTCCCGTAGCATTCAGTCTCTGTGGCCCTGTATTCATACTCTGTGTCCTCTGTGGTAAATCATACTCATTACTCTTACTCACACACAAACCGACAACCGTTACTCACATTCTTCAAAGCTCTTCGTATATTGTTCAATTGCTTTCATACTCATACCCATGCTTGAGAATCCACCATCATGATAAAGATTCTGCATGGTAACTTTTCGTGTCAGGTCGGAGAAAAGTGTTACACAGTAGTTAGCGCAATCCTCAGCCGTAGCATTTCCAAGGGGTGACATACGGTCTGTAAAATCAAATAGTGTATCAATGCCTTTTACACCACTTCCCGCCGTGGTCAATGTTGGTGACTGGGATATGGTGTTGATTCTTATTTTTTTATCTCTTCCGTAAATATAACCGAAGCTCCTGGCTATTGATTCAAGAAGTGCTTTTGCATCGCCCATATCATTATACCCGGCAAGGGTACGCTGAGAAGCTATATATGAAAGGGCAACAACTGATCCCCATTCATTGATGGCATCATGCTTCCTGGTAAATAAAAGTAGCTTATGAAAAGAAAGCGCAGAAATATCAAGTGTCTGAAGAAAAAAATTATAGTTCAACGCGTCATATGGCAGGCCTTTTCTGACATTCGGAGACATGCCAATAGAATGAAGTATAAAATCTATTTTACCATGAAGAACTTCCATGGATTTGATAATAACCTGTTCAATATCTGCCTCTTTTGTAGCGTCAGCAGGTATGACAGCAGATCCTGTTTTTTCAGCCAGCTGATTGATGGTTCCCATCCTGATGGCTGCAGGCGTGTTGGTCAGTGTGAATACTGCTCCTTCTTCAAAGGCCTTTTCCGCCACTTTCCAGGCAATCGATAGCTCATTCAATGCACCGAATATGATCCCTTTTTTCCCTTTTAACAGATTATACGACATGATTGATGGTTTTAAAAATAAGCTGCAAAGATATTAAATTATAATAAGAAGGCTAAGGCTGAGGCTAAGGCTGAGAGTGTGTGGGTTAAAGTGTATGGATTTGTATATAAACAGTTGTGAGTGAGGTGTTGAGACGGTCCGGTTTCCAACCGGGCCACAATATCTTCAGGTGAGTCCGTCAAGTCCGTTTTTCAACCGGACTCATTATTTCAGAGATCATTGTTGTTGCTTCCTGGTGTGTAGGAATTTATTCCATGGTTTGTGTTCAGCAAGCAACTAGATTTAACTGAAACTTACTAATTAAGGAAGTTGCCGGTTAGCAACCGGTAATAAACACGATTCATAACTAAACTTCACACACATTCATTATATTTACTTAAACAATCTTAATTCCAATCCGATGTCAGTTATCCTGATAATCCTTTTTTACATTTTATTCCCGGTCCTTGTCCTTTACCTGTCGAATAAATATCCCATCGTAAAAAAAATCGGACCGGTAATCATTTGTTATTCTACTGGATTAATTTTGGGGAATGTTGGTATAATGCCTGACAATGCTACAAAATATCAAGATGTTTTAAACAATATTGTAATTGTATTCGCCATTCCATTATTATTATTTTCCCTTGATGTTAAATCATGGCTGAGAATGGCAGGTAAAACGTTCCTGAGTCTGATACTTGGATTGGTATCTGTTCTTGTGATGGTTGTTCTGAGCTTTTTCCTGTTCAGGGAGAAATTACCTGAATTATGGAAGGTAGGTGGAATGCTTATCGGTTTGTATTCGGGAGGGACTCCCAACCTTGCAGCTATAAAAATTGCTCTCAATGTTGATCCTGAGACCTATATCCTGACCCATACATCTGATCTTGTCATCGGGACATTTGTATTATTATTCCTGATAACAATCGCACAAAAAACATTTCTTTTATTTATGAGGCCTTTTAAAACATCTGACCTGGATCTGATGGAAAATTCTGCTGATGTTTATAAGGGTGAATTTGAGTCTTATGACAGTATCTTTACTCCCAAAATTTTTTTTCCACTTCTCAAAGCACTTGGACTGGTTGCAATTATTTTTGGAGTTAGCTTTTTACTTTCAAAGATCTCACTGCATTATGGATTGGTGAAGAATGCCAGCACGATGGAAATGACAATCATCATCCTGGGAATCACCACATTTGGCATCATTGCTTCCCTTTCTCCGGATATCAACAAGATTGAAAAAACATTCCAACTGGGAATGTACTTTATACTGGTTTTTTGTGTGGTGGTATCGTCTATGGCAGATATCAGAAGTTTCAGTTTCAGTTCATGGCCGATATTTGTGTGTATTTTGCTTGCAGTGGTTGGTGCACTTATCTTACATGGGATTTTATCATGGATATTCGATATTGATGTCGATAATTTCTTGATCATATCTACCGCACTATGCATGTCTCCGGCATTTGTCCCGGTAGTTGCAGGGGCTCTTAAAAACAGGTTCATAATAATTCCCGGACTCGTAATCGGTATCATCGGTTTTGCCATCGGCAATTATCTTGGAGTACTGGTGGCGTTATTGCTCAAACAAATGACTTTATGAGAACAAATCCCTCTTGGTTATTGAAACGGGGATATTGGTGATGTAGTAATGGTTGCACGCTTCGCTGTCGTAACGGTCGCACGCTTTGCTGCCGCAATGGTTGCATACTTTGCTGTTGCAATGGACACATACTTTGCTGTCGCAATGGTTGTGTGCTTTATTGTCACGATTACCACGTATAATAAAGTGACAATTTTCAACAACCCACACCCTGTTCTCCAATAGCATACACACAAACATACCAATAAACCAAATAAACCAAATAACCCAATATACCAAAATATCAGAATACCAATATACCAATATACCAATTAACCAGGACGTCCGGTTGGTAACCGGACTTTTCTTTATATTTTTGCCAGATCAAATGAATTTAGATGGCACTATTACTCAGTAACATAAAATCAATTATTCAAATAGAAGAACAGACCCGGAAATGGGTAGCAGGTAAAGAGATGTCAAAGCTTAACACATTAGAAAACAGCTGGTTGTTAATAAGTGATGGGATCATTAAAGATTTTGGCAGAATGGATAGCGAGGATTTTAAAAGATTGGTGATCAATCAACCTGATGCAGATATTATTGATGTTAATAATAAACTTGTTATACCGGCATTTTGTGATCCCCATACGCATCTGGTTTATGCTGGAAGCAGGGAGAAGGAATTTGTTAACCGAATAAGGGGATTATCCTATGAGGAAATAGCAAGAAGGGGAGGAGGGATACTCAATTCTGCAAAACTGCTGCATGAAACATCGGAGCAGGACCTTTATCAACAATCGTTAAAGCGTATTTGGGAAATTATTCGGTTCGGGACAGGTGCTGTGGAAATAAAAAGCGGATATGGATTGAATCTTGAAGATGAATTAAAGATGCTAAGGGTGATCCGTCGCCTGAAAGAAACCACCCCGGTGGAAATCAGATCGACTTTCCTGGGGGCACATGCTATACCGGCGGAATATAAAATGAATCCTGACATATATGTTGATATTGTTATAAATGAAATGATCCCGGCTGTATCCGGTGAAAACCTTGCAGATTATATTGATGTATTCTGCGACAGGGGTTTCTTTACGCCAAAACAGACCGGAAGGATCCTCGAACAGGCTTCAAGATATGGGCTAATACCGAAAATACATGCCAATGAGCTTGATTTTTCCGGTGGCGTGCAGACAGGGGTAAAGCAAGGTGCATTGTCGGTTGATCACCTTGAATATACAGGCGATGAAGAAATCGGATGTTTGCTGGATTCTGAGACCATGCCCACATTGTTACCAGGAGCATCATTTTTTTTGGGATTGAAAGATCCGCCGGTCAGGAAAATGATCGATGCCGGATTACCTTTAGCACTGGCTTCAGATTATAATCCCGGGAGTTCTCCCTCAGGAAATATGAATTTCATCATGTCTCTTGGATGTATAAGGTTGAAGATGCTGCCGGAGGAGGTAATCAATGCAGTCACAATTAATTCGGCCTATGCAATGGGACTGGAAAAAACTCATGGCTCCATTGCCAGAGGGAAGGTGGCGAATATTTTCATTACGAAAGAGATACCGGGGTATGAGTTTTTACCGTATGCTTTTGGAAGCAATCTTGTTGATACTGTAATATTGAAGGGTGAGATTCAAAATTAATTGATCAAAAGGTTACAGAGGACCACAGGGAAATTCAGTGAAGCACTGAGAAAATAATCTCAGTGGCTCTCATTTCAACTCTGTGCTCCTCTGTAACCAATAAAAAAAATAATAATATGAAACAAATCATCGAATGTGTCCCGAATTTCAGCGAAGGGAGAGATCAAAATACCATTAAGCAAATCACAGATGAAATTGAATCTGTTGAGGGTGCAAAACTGCTGGACGTTGATCCGGGAAAAGCCACAAACAGGACGGTTGTAACATTTGTAGGGGATCCTGAATCTGTGCTGGAAGCTGCATTGCGTGCTGTGAAGAGAGCGTCCCAGGTGATCGATATGAGTAAACACAAAGGTGAGCACCCACGATTCGGCGCAACAGATGTTTGTCCACTGATACCTGTATCAAATATTTCAATGGAAGAAGTGGTGGTATTAGCCAGAAAGCTTGCAGAAAGGATTGGAAAAGAACTGGGAATCCCGGTCTATTGTTATGAGAATGCTGCTCTGGATAAAAAAAGAAAGAATCTGGCCAGTGTCCGTTCAGGTGAATATGAAGGTCTCAAAGAAAAACTTGCCGATCCGGAATGGAAGCCTGATTTTGGACCTGCGAAATTCATTCCCAGGACAGGTGCTGTGGCTGTCGGTGCCCGGGATTTCCTCGTAGCATATAATATTAACCTGAATACTGCATCAACCCGCCGGGCAAATGCCATTGCTTTTGATGTAAGGGAGAGGGGACGGGTCAAGAGGAAAGAAAAATCGTTGACCGGTGAGGTGATTAAGGATGAAAATGGCGATCCTGTTTATGAGCCCGGATTGTTGAAAGCTGTAAAGGCCATAGGCTGGTATATTAAAGAATATGGTATAGCACAGATATCTATTAACCTGACAAATATCAATATAACACCCATTCATATTGCTTTCGACGAGGTTTGTAAACGGGCCGATGCACGTGGAGTGAGAGTAACAGGTTCGGAACTGGTTGGCCTGGTTCCACTGAAAGCCATGCTTGATGCAGGCCGTTATTTCCTTAAAAAGCAGCAGCGTTCGGTAGGTGTATCGGATAAGGAACTGATCAAAATTGCAGTAAAATCTCTTGGACTGGATGATCTTTATGAATTCAAGCCTCAGGAAAAGATTATCGAATATATGATTGCGGAACAGGATACTGAAAAATTAATTGACCTGACGGTTGAGGATTTTATGCATGAGACAGCATCGGAATCCCCTGCACCGGGAGGAGGATCCGTCAGTGCTTATATCGGGGCGTTGGGAACATCGCTTGGAACAATGGTAGCAAACCTGTCTGCACACAAAAGGGGATGGGATGAACGATGGGAAGAGTTTTCAGACTGGGCTGATAAGGGAAAAAAATACCAGGATGAACTGTTGCATCTCGTTGATGAGGATACGATTGCTTTCAACCGTATAATGGAAGCTTATGGCCTGCCAAAATCCACCAGCGACGAAAGGAATGAAAGGGATAAGGTCATCCTGGAAGCCACAAAGCAGGCGATACTTACACCGTTCAGGGTTATGGAGGTGGCTTACGATGCATTGGAGGTTATTCATGCCATGGTTGAAACCGGCAATCCGAATTCAGTATCGGATGCCGGCGTCGGGGCTCTGGCGGTAAGGTCTGCGGTCATGGGTTCCTATCTGAATGTGAAGATAAACATGCAGGGGCTCAATGATAAGTCGTTTAAGGAAGAGATAACCGGGAAGGCAAATGAGATTGAAAGCAAAACCATAGCAGAGGTTGACAGGATTCTGAAGGTTGTCAATAATAAGATCAGACAGTTGTGAGTTCTGCCGGTTGCTAACCGGCAGTAAACAGTATGGATAGCAACAACGTAATCCCGGTTGTTAACCGGGGTCAAACCCGGTACTCAATCCCTCACTTACACCAGTAACAGTATGCCCCGGTTGTACACCGGGTGTTCACCACGGGAGTATGGAAACCAGTACCGTATGCCCCGGTTAACAACCGGGTGTTCACCACGGGAGTATGGAAACCAGTACCGTATGCCCCGGTTGTACACCGGGTGTTCACCACGGGAGTATGGAAACCAGTACCGTATGCCCCGGTTAACAACCGGGGTTACAGCACCACCGCTGGATTATTTATCTGTCGATTGGCCATCAGCAGAACTTTTGCACGTTCACCCTTTTACACTTTCATACCTTCACACACTCACACTCCCTTCACCTTCTTTCTTTTCGTAAACAAATTCACCATGTCATATACTTGATTCATTCCATTCACTGTTCAATAGATAATTAATACCCTAATTTCCTTTATATTTGAAAATTACCGTGTTACTATTTAGAATCTTTCTAAATTAAACCCACAAATCTCTCTCTGAAAGGCTTAAACATTTTGGTATATCCAAATTTTTCTTAGCTTTACAGCCGTTTGAATAATTATTTTCCTGTAAACCTAAAATTTTTATCTATGAAAAGACTTGTTCTCTTCCTGACACTGCTATTGTTTGCAGCGATTCAGCTTTTGCAGGCACAGGCAGTGGAAATCACTGGTACGGTAACAAGTTCCGAAGATGGCAGCCCTGTGCCAGGGGCTTCTATTATTGTGAAGGGTACCACGGTTGGTACTGTTTCCAGTTCTGAAGGAACTTTTGTATTACGTGTACCGGCAGATGCCACAGAGCTGGTGGTCAGCTTTGTAGGTTTAAAGACACAAGATGTTAGAATTGAGGGCAGAACCACCATAGATATTATCATGGAGCCTGACATCCTCGGGCTGGATGAAGTTGTGGTAACTGCACTCGGGATCACGCGCGAGAAAAAAGCACTTGGCTATTCCGTGCAGGATGTTTCCGGGGAAAGTATCGGACAATCCAAAGAAACTAACATCGTTAACACCCTTCAGGGGAAAGTGGCCGGTGTACAGATCACCAATGCCGATGGTGGTGTAGCAGCCGGTTCAAGAATCATTATCAGGGGATTGAGCGGGCTTACCGTGGGTGACAACAACCAGCCTTTATGGGTGGTTGATGGTGTACCCATCCATAACAACTATTCCCAGCCAACGCAGTATGGAGGGATGGATTATGGTAATGCGGCCATGGACCTGAATCCTGCTGATATTGAAAGTATCTCCGTGCTGAAGGGTGCCAATGCAGCTGCACTCTATGGTTCCCGTGCTGTCAACGGTGTGGTGCTTGTCACCACGAAGAGCGGTGCATCAAGAAGCCAGCGGGGAATAGGAGTGACATTTGAATCAAACTGGATGTGGGATAATGTGCTGGTAATGCCTAAATACCAGAATAAGTATGGACAGG
>LJUQ01000079.1 GCA_001304505.1 Bacteroides sp. SM23_62_1 | reverse complement strand
GATCCCTCATCCGCCCTGCGGCGGATGAGGGATGATTTGTTGCATTTCTTTGCAGTGTTAAATAGAGACAAAATCCATATACCTAAACACCAGATCCTCACCCGCCAATAAACCAACAAACTAATAAACCAGTATTCTCTTCATCCTTCATCATTCATCATTCCTAAAACGACTCCGGATCCTGGAACTGGATCTCATTCGTATCAGATCCGTTGTTAACCTGGCGTTTCTTGTAATTATTGATCCGGTAGCTCAGACTGATTGTAAAGACCGGTGAACGGGGCATTCTTTCATTATGGGTATAAAAATTCGATCCCTCCGAGGTGAATGACATTTTCATCGTGCTGAAAATATCCCTTACCTGGAATGTAGCCGTCAGTTTATTATCGAGAAAATCCTGGCGGATACCGGCGTTTATCATGAAGAATCCTCCCCTCTCGCCCTGGGCTGTTATGGATGGGGCATTGTAGAATGACATAAGCTGAATCCTGGTATCCCACTTCAATTTGAAATTATTATTCAGCCGTGCATTCCAGGTATTGGTTTGCTGGCTTACATCTTCTCCTTCAATCTCTCCGTTGATCCGGTAATGAAACATGGTCCCACTGGCATTCAGCTCCCACCACCGGAATGGTGATGCTGTTACCATGACCTCAGTACCCAGTGAATGATCTGTTCCTATATTGTCCATCGTATGGATCATAATATTATCATCCCGCAGGGAAGTAACTCTTGACATCATGTTGTTGGTCTGCCTGTAATATAATTCAGCAGCAACAAAAGTGGTTTTAATCTTTTTCTGCCAGTTCAGCTCATATGAATCAACATATTCGGGCTCCAGGCCGGGATTTCCAATCTGAATATTCAGAAGATCCATATAAGTTGGGAAAGGATCGAGGAAAAATTCTCTCGGTCTGTTAATACGGCGGCTGTAACTGAGCTGTAGTTGTTGTTCGAAAGGCAGCTGCTTCGTCAGGTATGCAGAGGGAAACAGATCGATACGATTAATCTTGTACTGTTCATCCATGGAAATCTGATGAATCACCCTGTCGGCATATTCCGCTCTCAGGCCAACCTGGAAATCCACAATCTTCGTGCTTGTCCCGAAAATAGCATAGCCTGACTGTATGTTACGAGCCAACTCAACATTATTATTTCTGCCCTCCACATTGCTCCAGGCATTCAGATTATGATCATACAGATCGAAAAGATAATCTGTTGTCCCGGATTCATAACGCAACTGGTATCCTGTCTCAAATTTACCTTCCTTTCCCACCGGCCTGTAATAATCAAGATTAAACCTGAACTCATTTTCATCGCCCGACTCCAGGGTTCTTTGTATATACGGTTCGGCATCATTCCCGATCCAGCTTGCGTCGGTATCAGTATCTTTCAGCTCCTCAAAATCGGAATCATTATCCCTGGAATAAAACAGTGAAGCCTGAAGTTTATGTTCCGGATTACCGAAATTATGATCATAATTTAATGTCAGACTATAGAAATCACTGTTTCTTTCAGAACCGCTTTTCTGCAGGTAATAATAATCTGCAATTGATGGCATGGAAAACTCATGATATTGAGAGATGGATGACCGTCCGAATCCCCTGCTTCCTATATTGGCCTGAAGACTGATTGTATTGTTCCCATCGGGATAGAAATCAAAACCTGTTTTGAAGCCGCTACCTGTCCCTCCCATTTCATTCTGCTCATCAGAAAGCAGGTAATAGGTTGTATCGTTCAGGTAGGATTCACGTTCAGATGAACCGCTACCCTGCATACTTCTGTTCTGGATATTGAAGCCGGCAAACAGGTTGAATTTATTCAGGCGGTAATTCAACAGGACATCCCCGCTGTACTGGTTAAAGCTCCCATAGGAGCCATTGACGATACCATTGAATCCCTGCAGTCTTTGTTTTTTCATGATCACATTAATGATACCAGCAGTACCATCCGGATCATACTTTGCAGATGGGTTTGTAATGATCTCGATCCGTTCAATTGAACTTGCGGGGATTTGCTGAAGGGCTTCACTTCCCTCCAGTACTGAAGGTTTATTGTCTATCAGAACCGTAAAATTCGAACTGCCCCTCAGGGTGATGTTACCATCGATATCTGTCTGGATGGATGGTGTATTTTCGAGTACATCCACGGCAGTCCCACCTGCAGCAGTGATATTCGATTCAACGTACACCACCTTACGGTCTATTTTATATTCCATCTGTGGCCTTTCGGCAACAATTTTCACCTCATCGAGTTCAGTCACCGACCGTTCCACCTTTACCTCTCCAAGATCAATGGTTTTATTCTGTGGGCTAACAACTATGGAGCTCATCCTGGTATTTTTATACCCGACAAACCTTATATCCGCATAATATGCTCCATAAGATAATTCCTTAAATTCAAACTGACCGGTCATATCAGTGATCGTCCCGGTTACAAGTAATGAATCTCTCTGACTATATAAAGCTACACTTGCAAATTCGACTGGTTCGTCTGTTACTTCATCAAGAATAATTCCTTTCATATACCCATCCTTCGGCATATTTTCAGGACTATAGCCGGAAGGTCCGCCGTCCGGCATTTGTGCAATGACTGATGAAAAACAAAAAACTGAAATCCATAGTCCGATAAAAAGTAATTTTTTCATGTAATTCTTTCCTTTCATTAATTGTGAGATATACTTTCTGCGATTAACCGAACACTTGGATATGCAAAAGAGATTTTGGTTTAATGAAGTTGAAAAGAATTAACAAAACATTAACAAATCAGGTGTTGATTTGAAAATGTTGCAGCGAAGCCGGACTATACTGGTATCATTCCAGGAGTGATACTTCAAAACTGAATTTTATTTTCTTAAACGCTGGTATAAATGTCTAGGCTGGAGCTGTGTTACAACTCCTTTACCATGAATTCTTTATTTCCCGGTCCGATTAGCAATCGGACTTACCTGCCGGATATTATGTATGTTCTGAGGGGTGTTACGACGCCAATAATTAGTTAAAATATCATTTCACCCCCCTCCGAATCTCCCCCCTCAAAGGGGGAGGCCAGAAAGGGATCACTGTTCCCCTTCCCTCTTCAGGGGAAGGGGATAGGAGATGGGGTGAAGTTAGGAAGGACAATTTGAGAGATCTCCCACATTATTAAATTAAAAGGTTGTGACACATCCCAATATTCAGACATCTGGGGGCATGATCCAGACCATCTGGCTTTTTGAGAGTGTGTATGTGTAACAGGAATATCCTGTTCTCATCCCTGCCTGCCCAGGGATTCGAATGCCATCATTCATTCTTCACACACCTCACTGAGAAAGCAGCTGTCTTATCATAGTCGCTGCGCAAAACCCTATCTGAATTGACATGTACAAAAAATGCCATAGCCCTGAAGGAATCTAATTGTGACCTGGACCAGTAAGCACCAAAATAACCCTTATCAAAATACCGTCCATCCCAGAATACAGTTCCATCCTTGTATCCGGCAAGCATGGCATTGAATCCTGATGAGCCTCCTTCCTTAAGGCTGGTACCATGATCCGTTCCTCTCCATCCTGTCAGGATCGATTCTTCATATGAAAGGCCAAGTTCCGTTTCAAGCTGCCTCCATTCCTCATCACTGGGCACATGCCAGCCATCCGGACAAACCTCCAGTGAAATTTTCCAGGTATATAGCCTGCCAAACAATGCACAATCATCCTGGCTATCATTATAACAATAGGATGTAACAGCTTCCCCGTTTTTATTATGTGTAACCTTGAGATTTTCTGCCATCCAGGTTTGTGTTCCAATCCGGACAATTTTATATGCGTTACCATCAACGTCTTTCAAAATATCATCTTCTTCAACTTTATCACATCCTGTTAATGCTGTATGGAAAAGAAAAAACAAAAATGGTAATATTAAACCAATCAAATTTCTCATCATGAAAATATGCTATGATCTGGGGTGGTATCACAATTAATTTTTCACGCAAAGAGTGCAGAGAAAACACCAGGCATGCAAAGAACAGATTGCTGTTAATCAGAACTTTGCGGTCTTTGTGATAACTTTGCGTGCTTTGCGAGAAACCTTTTTATAAGGTTATAACACATCCCCATGTCGATTATTTTTATTCACTTCACTCTCAACCTGACTGTTTCAGTGCAATCTGTCAGGTTTGATGTAATATCTGATAAATCGCTGAATATTTGTTCAACTACCTTCAATTGATGGAATAATATAATCCATGACCAGCCTTTCAGGTATATTCCATTGCTCTCCGTCACCTTCTTCAAAATTATTGATAAAAACTACAACAAGCTCATAATCAGGTAGTATCATAATCCACTGTCCACCATAACCCACAGCAGCATACATGCCGAAGGAGCTCACCCAGAATTGGTATCCATAATAATAATTCCCGATATGCTGAAATGGCTGATGTTTTTTTTGAGATTCGTTCACCCATTCAATCGGAATAACCTGTATACCATCCCACTGTCCCTCCTTCAGGTATAAAAAGCCAAACCTGGCCATATCCCTGGTTTTCAGACGCATTCCTCCCCCGCCCCGTGCAAATCCTTGAACATCAATGGGCCAGTAAAAATCCTCAATACCAATTTGCTTAAAGATTTTCGTCCTTGCAAAGGAATCTGACCTTACTCCGGTTGTTTTCTGGATGATCACCGATAAAAGGTCTGACAATCCTGAATTATAATTCTGTATTTCACCCGGTGGATATTCCATCGGCCTGTCCAGGACAAATTGTATATGATCACCTGAATTTCTCCATTGGTAATGCGTGTTGTTCGGATCCGAATAAGGGTAATCAAGTTCATCCCAGTCAAGCCCGCTGCTCATTGTCAGCATATGTTCAAGTGTTATCTCTTTCTTGGAATCTGTAAGGTTTTCAATATCATATTCAGGGAAAAAATCAACCATCCTGGTTTCTATTCCTGTTATTAACCCCTCCGAAACAGCTATGCCAATCAGTGCAGATGTAAAGCTTTTGGTGCATGAATGAATAACATGTTCAGTATTTTCATCGAAGTAAATCGAGTAATATTGTTCAGCTACAACGTAGCCCTTTCTGATAATCAGAATCCCATGTATAACAACACCGGATTCAACCAGCCGTACAATCTCATTATTCAGATCTTTGAGATACCTGTCACTCATACCAGCCTCTTTGGGACTGCATTCCCTCCATTGTGCGGTGGGATAATATTCCCCCAGATAAGTTCCGGTTTTGATAAAATCCTTTGCCGGGTATAACTCATTCCTGTTATCCGTTTTATTGCAGGATACAGCAATAGCAAGGATAATACCTGTAAGAAATGTCAGGATCACTCTAATACTCATTAACTGAATATAAAAACAGGATTGAAAGATAATGAATTACTGAAGAATTTACAACAGGCAGGAATTGGTTTTCGTCGCGTGCACTGATTATTCTCAGTACATTTTGTTGATGAGTGCACCCATCTCATTCCGTTTTTTAACGGTGAATTTGAGCTGATCACCATTCTTCATAACTACATTCAAACCGTTCTGGGAGAAAATGCTCTGATTGAAATAGATCACCTCAAGTATCTCGGATGGCAGTATTTCAAATTCCACCTCCTTCGTATGACCGTTGACGGATATGAAATATATTCTCTGATTTGTGATGATCAGTTTCCCGGAAATCTTTTCATTTTCTGAAAAGTAGGTTGAATCCCCTGCTTTCACGACTTGTTCGTTGGATTTAAAATTTACTACCATTTTTACCGGATATTAAGGTTTATACATCGTAATAACGATTGAAAAAGGAAAATGCTGCATAAAATGCATCATATTCAATGCCAGATATTGTAAGATATTATTTATCAATACATTATGACAAGAATATTTTTCAGTTATATTTTTCATTCTGTATTGAAATCGGACATCACTGTTCGATTATGAAACATTTTTATAATTAGACGACTGAAAATGACAAACGTTACAGAATAAGGGAAAAATTTGGCTGGTACAATGTTTATAGTTCTAAGTTTATAGTTCAAAGTTTATAGTTAGGATTTGGGTATGGGTGTGGTTATGGTTTTGAACTACATGGAGTATAGGGAAATACAGAGGGCCATAGAAGTTTAAAGGAAGACTAGCGTTATGTATATATGATAAATTCAAAAGGAAGGGAAATGACAGCCTGAAGGTCCTCTCCCCTTTCCTGGATAACCACATCATCAACATGATAATACCATAGTATTTTTATATCCGAATCCTTACCATGAATATCCTCAAACAGCTCGAGCATTTCAACAAAGAATCTTGCAGTTGAGGAATTATAATAATCCATTTTAAATTCAATACAGGTAGAAGGGTTAGGTGATTTAACATATTCGGAGACCCAATCCATCACAGGGGTAAATACTTTTCCCGGATCTTCCGGCATGGACTTCCCGGTGAACCTGAAAATATTACTTTCCTTATCAAGCAGGACTTCCGGTTCGTCCTCTGTGGGTAATAAATGTAAGGGATGAGAGAGAGGTGAAAGAATCATAACAGGACATTTAAATGGAACATTGATTTTTCTTCATCCATACGCATTATTTTATATTCGGGTGTTTCACTGCTTGCCCTGATGATATCAATCAGGCCAAGACCGGCTCCCCCATCACTGTTACGCGGACCTTCCTTTAATATTTTTTTGTAGACCTCTTTTAACTCATTCGTAGTGAGGGCAAGAAAACGTTCGAGTAAATCTCTCAAATATACAGCTTTCGTATTTTCAACATAATTTGCGGTGGTAATTTTGTATCTCTGATCAGTAACCGCAATGATAAAAATTCCTTCCCGTTTGTCTTCAAAAGTATATCCATGATGCATGATATTCTGCAGCATCTCTACCAGTATGTGAAAAAGGGTCTTATTCAGGCTTGTATGTGGTGTTTTGTTATGCAGGTTCTGGTCGATCATGTTAAGAAGCGGCAGGATTGAATCCTGCTTGAAATCACCCTGATAAGCCATCAATACATCGTTTTTTGCCAGAATCTCATTCAAATTAACAGATTGACAGATCGTACAATTATCCTCCAGATCCCCTGATATTTTATGATTATCTGCTGCAATAAGCATCTGAAGGTAGAAGAAGGCGAACCGGTCATTGATTTTCCTGAAATCGGATTCGAGTTTTTTCCCTGATTTTCTTGCCATCTCGATTAAGCCAAGACCGGCTCCTCCTTTACTGGATATTTCATCTGTTCCAAGTACTTTGAGATAGAGGGTTTTCAGTTCTTCCTGATCGAGCCTGTTGATATTTTCGATCTTTGATCTTAGGTTGTTAACATATTGTGCTGCAATAAGATTCCCTGAAGCTATAAAATAATTGCCTGATCTGTTCCTGGTCATGAAATATCCGGCATGCTCGTGTAATCCTTCTTCTAAGGGATTCACATCTCCATGCCTGATGACATTCTGAAAACATTCTGCCATCAGGAAAGCTACTTTTTTCCTAATCTGGGATTGCTTGGCAGCACGGCCGAAATGAATATCTGAGATATCAATCAGCCTCACAGTGACCTCATCCGCAAAATTCCCCCGGTAGAACAAGCTCAGCTGGTCATTTTCAATAATTTTGTAAAATTTCTGAAAATCGTTCCAGTCCATCTTAACTTTATAATAACACAACGTGTAAATTATTCGGAGATCCTGATACTTTCTGTTTTATTATTACGAAGATTGTTTCTTTAAAAATAAATGAAATTCAGTTACATTCTATCTATTCCTGAAGAATATTCAAAAAAAACTATTGGTTAAAGATAATGATTGTTGATCACTGACAGCGAACTAATTTACATCTTTAAAAAAACATATCATAATTTAAAGCATAGAATATTTGACATCGTAGATCTTTTATTTTTGACGGAATAATGATTCTTTATTTTATTCAGAATAAAACTAAGGCTGAGGCTAAGGCTAAGGAAGAATGATAAATTGGTATACTGGTATACTGGTATATTGGTATATTGGTATATTGGTATATTGGTATATATATTGGTGTGTGGGTGTGCACGTAGGCCGGAGTTGGTCCGATTTTCAATCGGACCTTGAAGAGCGAACAGGTGCCTGTTAAGTCCGGTTTCCAGCCGGACACATTCAGGTACCACAAGAACATTGGTTAAAATCATAACTCTAACTCACTCCCACCGAGAACCGAAAACCGAGAACCAGGAACCATTTATCCGGTTTCCAACCGGACTTTTTAGGTATTGTGCGAAACCATATTGAAAAGTCTTCGGATTATTCTATTTTTCCTCTGTAAAAAGTTTAAATTTGTCTTAATTAATCAACAAATTTAAACTTTACCGCAGGGAATTTCCATGAACTTTCCTGCCTGCAGGCAGGCAGGTTTCATAAGTCTTTGAGTAACTTTTCATGAAAAAATTTCATGTCCGTTTATAAAAAAACAAAAATATTCCAATGAAAACACGCCGAGATTTCATTAAGCTGTCAGGAGCGGGTATGGCTGGCACAGCTTTATCCAGAATCAACCCGGATATTCATCTGGTCAGTTCATTAACTGAAGATACTGCGATTCCATTTGAACTGGGAATTGCTTCGTATACCTTCAGGAAATTCAATCTGGACGATACCCTTGCCATGACCCGGAGACTGGCTATCAGAAACATTGCATTCAAAAGTTTCCATCTGCCCCTTGAGGCAACAAGTGAAGAAATCACTGCAACTACAGCCAAAATAGAAAAGGCAGACCTGAATCTTTATGGATGTGGCGTCGTTTATATGAATAATGAATCCGAAGTCAACCAGGCTTTTGAATATGCAAGAATGGCCGGGATGAAACTGATCATTGGTGTTCCTAACCATGAACTACTACCCATGGTTGAAAAAAAGGTAAAGGAATACGGTATCCGGGTTGCTATTCATAATCATGGCCCGGGAGATGAGATATACCCTACGCTTGAAAGCATATACGTTAAGATAAAGGACCTGGATCCCGGAATTGGTATGTGTCATGATATCGGTCACACTCAGCGATATGGGGAAGACCCGGTAAAGGATACTGAAAAATACTTCAACAGAATCCTTGACGTGCATTTGAAAGATGTTACAGAATCCTCTGCTAATGGCAAAAACTATGAAGTAGGACGCGGTGTGATTGATATCCCGGGAGTGCTTGATGTCCTTGTTGAGAAGAAATTTACCGGTTTTGCCAGTTTTGAATATGAGAAGGATGAGGACGATCCGTTGCCCGGACTGGCCGAGAGTGTAGGATATGTTCGGGGTGTTTTGAAGATGATATCACGAAGCAGTTAATACTGTTGTTCCTGTTGTTGTTCCTCATGTTGTTTCATATTGTTTTTCAGTAGTATCTCATTTATTAATTCAGTTGTACTTCGGTTGTTAGTTCAGTAGTGATTCAATTGTCATTCGGCAGTTATTCAGTTGTGCTTCAATTTTGTTTTGGTTATGGTTTCAACAGTTCTGAGTGTATTCAAAATTGAGGTCATCCCGAAAAGTGAAGCGAATTCGGGATCTTCGTTATTCTAAGTATAAGTATCTTTTATTCAGTTTTCATTTAAACTACTATTTGACTTTAGGATCAAGTCATCCCGATCCGCCTCAGGCGGATGAGGGATCTCGTCCGATTTATCAAGGTCGCCTGAGATAATTTGTTATGTGTTTTCTTTTACGTGTTTCCGTTTATCATAATAATTATATACCCTGGATGGTCACCTGTGGTTACGAGTTCCCTCCTCGCTATCGCTCGTCGGGATGGCCTGTTTCAGGACACTATGTTACTCACTTCCTGTACCCTTTTCCTTTGTAACCTTGCTTCCTTGAGACCTTGTCACTTTGCCACCTTGCTTCCTTGAGACCTTGTCACTTTGCCACCTTGCTTCCTTGAGACCTTGTTACTTTGCCACCTTGCTTCCTTGAGACCTTGTTACTTTGCCACCTTGCTTCCTTGAGACCTTGTTACTTTGCCACCTTGCTTCCTTGCAACCTTGTTACTTTGCCACCTTGCTTCCTTGCGACCTTGCGACCTTCTCACCCTGCTTCCCTGTTTCCCTCCTAACCGTTCCCGTATCCATTCATATATCAAATTATTCATATATTTACAGTACATCTGAATATTTGTCAAATAATCATTTTCCCAATGCTGACAAACGTTGACTATCTTCTTATAGCATTTTATTTTGTTGTTATCCTGATAATCGGGTTGTTGACCGGACGAAGACAGGAAAGAGAAGATTACCTGATTGCTAACAGAAAGCTTAATTCCATACAGGCAACAAGTACCATATTCTCCAGCAGGATCGGTGCAGCCATCTTACTCACATACACTGCACTGGTATATCTTTACGGGCTTGGAGCCCTCTGGTATTTCATCGGTGCAGTATTCGGATTATTTGTATTTTATTTCTTCGGGAAGAAAATCAAAAAGCTTGCTGACGAGCAAAAATTTTATCCCCTCCCCGATTATTTTTTCTTTTTAAAAGGAAGATTCGCAGGATATCTCGCCACGCTTATTGTTATCATTATCATGTTTGGCTGGGTGGTACTGAATTTTATTGCCGGAGCTAAACTTGTGGCTGAGTATACACCAATCAGTTATGAATTATCGGTTGTTCTTGTCGGATTTGTCATCATGGCTTATCTTGTTGCGGGTGGTTTCAGCGCCGTTGTAAAGACTGATCTTATCCAGACCATCGGAATTTTCCTTTTATTTATCCTGATGATATATCTTCTGATCGTCTCTCCGACCAAACCATCCATTGTAATAATGGATCTTTTCGATATCCCTGTTAATGAAATGGTTAGTTTTTTCCTTGCAGGATTTTTTATTCCGATGGCCTCACCGGAGCTGTGGCAGCGAGTTTATGCTATAAAGGACCAGAAACATTTTAAGCGAAGCCTTTTCCTGTCATCTGTTTTTTATCTTATAATCGGATTTATCCTGATGATGATTGGCCTTGTGATACGTGTTGACCTGCCGGAAATTGAAGCAGGCACCTCTCTGATTGTTGGTTTCAGCAAGCTTTTACCAGTTGGGTTGGCCGGCCTGTCTGTAGTGATCATCTATTCGGCTGTTTCATCCTCGGCAGATACTTACCTGTTTACCACTGCTGCTTCTGTGACCCAGGATTTTCTTCAGAAATCGGGAATACTCAGGAAAGAAAGACTGTTTCTTATGATGAGAATCTGTATGGTAATCCTGATGCTCCTGGGCGTCACAATGGCCCTGGTTTTAAAAGATATTGTCGATACAACATTTTTCTTCGTTTCCCTTACCATGTCTCTCGGCTTCCTGGTCCTGGTCCTGTGGGTATATCCGGATCTCAACAAGCACAGTGTCAATTTTTCCATCTTTTTCTGCCTGGTTGGAGTGATTGTTCCGGCTATCATTTTTGGCATCAGTACATCCCTGATAATTTATGCCTGGGGATTATGTATAGTAGGATTACTGGCTGGTATCGTGGTGAATTATTTTGTGAAACCTTCAAAGTTGAGAATTGGATCAGGATGAAAGAACAGACCTGATGACTTTTACCTGGAGAAATTTATTTTAAATTGAAATGTGAACTTAACAGACAGGGGATTCAAATGGGCGATTGCCTTACGATGATCCAGGGAAATAAAAAAAAGATCGCCTGTGATGCAGTATTGAGAAAAAATGAAACCGGAACCTGGCAAAGGATTATCAAATCGGCTCATCTGAGCAGACCGGAGCATTACTTCAGCATTTATATGTCGGGGTGCAATATGAACTGCCGAAAATGCCACAGTCATGAATTTACTAAAGCTGCTTCCGGGGAATGGATGACTACCGACCAGATTGCAGGGTTATGTGCTGAATATCGCGAGCAGGTAACTGTTTACGAACCTCTTGAAAGGGCCCTTGACTGGTACGCTTCAGATCTGTGCAGGTGCTGCGGATATTGTGTGATAACCGGGAGACGCAGCCCAACTTGTCCCGGAGTCCTTGAGCCGCATCAGATCCTGCTCAGTCCCCAGGGATTCGGCCCGGCCAGAAATATTGTAGGATATACAGGAGGTGACCTGGGCTGCTGTGTTGATTTTTATGTTGATCTAACCAGGAAAATAAAAACCAAAAGTCCTGAATTGTGGATTCTTTATGAAACAAACGGTTATGGATTAACAAGTACCAACCTCAAAAAACTAAGGGAAGCCGGTGTTGATTCATTCTGGCTTGATATAAAGGCCTTTGATCCTGTTATACACAAAAAACTCTGTGGTGTGGATAACCACAGGATACTTGATCTTCCCAAGCAAGTGCAACAATTTGGGTTTCAACTCGAGGTTCTTAGCCTTTTTATTCCACGATGGGTGGAAACCGACCAGCTTTCCAAAATAGCTTTGTTGCTTGCAGAAGTTAACCGTGAGATTCCTTTTACCCTGCTTGCCTTTTTCCCTGAATACAGGATGATGAATACGAGATCCCCAAATACAGTGGAAATGATTGAATCTTACCATGCTGTTAAGAAAGCCGGGCTCAAAAATGTCAGAATAGGTAATATCGGCGTATTTGCTAAAACCGAGACGGACTATGAACTCCTGAAACGGGAAACAGGGATAGAGTAAAAGGTTGTCGGTTGTCGGTTGTCGGTTATCGGTTGTCGGTTCTTGGTTGTCGGTTTTTCGGTCCGCTTGTCCTGATTCCTGGTTCCTGGATTAGTTGAAATTTCGCCGTTAAAGGGGTGGAGGTTTGAGTGGAGGGTTCGGGTTGGAGATTCTTATATTTCGTTTTCGTTTGTCGGTTTTTCGGTCTGTCTGTCCTGGTTCTTGGTTCCCGGTTTAGTTGAAATTTCGTCCCTAAAGGGGCGGAGGAGTGAGTGGAGGGTTTGGGAAGAATGGCATCTGTTTTCCTGTCTTCTCTGTTAAATGGCGGATTTCTGTTTCGACCGGCATAATTGGTCGCGTCCAATAAGGTACCTGGATAAATCTGGTTCTTAATATCTGGCTAAGAGGATTTTATAACTAATATGTTTCCTATAAAGCCCACGCAGCACTTTCCTGATATGTGTCATTGAGCCATCATTCACGGACTATCATCCCGGATATCAATCCCTCGGACTGATTAATCAGGCTATTTTAATTTGCAGAATCGGTTAAATCAATATATTTGAATTTTTTGGTATCACATCAGTCAAAAATGACAGCCAATATAAAAAGGGCAGTAGTATTATTGCTATCCCTGCTCTTCAGCTTTATAACAGGATATTCCCAGAAAACCCTTCAGGCTGTATTTACTTCAGCTCCTCCTCTTATTGATGGAATCATCACTCCTGGTGAATGGACAGGTGCTGATTCGTCCACCAACTTTATCCAGATGGAACCACGAAAAGGAATGCCTGCAAGTGAACCAACAACGGCATATCTATTGTTCGATCACCAGTTTATATATGTTGCCTTTTCATGTTATCACAGTGATCCAAAAGACATTGTAGCCAGGATTCAGCAACGTGATGAACTAACAAAAAATGATGACATTGTTGCAATCCTTCTTGACACTTATTCTGATAAAAGAACTGCTTTTGTATTCTTTATCAATCCTCTGAATACCCAGATTGATATGAGGGTTTCTGATGATGGTAGAAGCCTTGATCTTAACTGGGATGCCGAGTGGATTTCGGCTGCTTCTGTCACTCCTTATGGATGGATTGCTGAAATGGCCATTCCTTTTAAAAGTATAAGTTACAAAGCAGATATCGATACCTGGGGCATCAACTTCGGTCGTATCATAAGAAAAAATTCTGAGACTGCTTACTGGTCGGAAGAATTGAGTGATGATTTCAGGGTTTCGCAAGGTGGGATATTATCCGGTATCCAACCTCCGGAAAGAAAAGCACGGGTAAAACTTTTTCCTTATGGAACAATCCGATACGAAGACAGCGATGCAACGGGAATATACAAAAAATGGAAACCCAATGCAGGTCTTGATGCTGAAGTGGGTATTACCTCTCAACTTGTTACTAACCTGACTTTAAATCCTGATTTTGCCACTGTTGAGGGGGATCAGGAACAGATTAACCTGACAAGGTGGGAACTCAGCTGGCCGGAGAAAAGGCTATTTTTCCTCGAAGGTAACGATATGTTTAATACAAGGATCCGCACTTTCTATTCCCGGCGGATTGGTGATATTCATTATGGAGGTAAAATAACAGGTAAAGTTGGTGGTATGAATATGAATGTTCTAACTGCCCGTTCAGTCGAGGAACCTGATGTACAGGAGCCTTCTTCATGGTATACAGCTGTACGCCTTAAACAGGATATCCTGAAATCATCTTTTGTCGGGTTGACATTCGTCGACAAATCATGGAACGGAGGGTATACCCGGTCTCTCAGTGCTGATTATCTCCTCAACCTTGGAAAAACCTGGAAACTAACAGGGCAATATGTGACCAGTGCTCCTGGTGATTGGCTTACTCATAGTGCCTGGTATGTGCGGTTTGCCCGTGAAAATAATATCTATCATTACCATATCCGGTATTCCAATACAGGAGAGAATTTCAGAGATAATGTCAATAAAACGGGTTTTATACGTGATGATGATATGAAAGAACTGGACAGTGATATTACCTACCGCTGGTGGGCAGATAATAAATGGATCAAATATATCAGCATCGGGACCTACAACAATATTTTCTGGAACCATCAGAATGTTTTCCGGAGCTGGTATATAACCGAACGATTCCGGATGTACCTCCAGAACAGGTTCAGCCTTGACTTTTCCTACAATAATGAATTTAAGCTTTATTAGAATAAGTTTTACAACCACCAATGGAAAACGGAATTAGGATATAATACCGATGAATGGGCTTCTGCATCCATAGCCGAAACATGGGGAGAGAATTACGACAGAAATTTTTACCTGACCACTGCAAGTGTGAAAGTCAAACCCTTAACGAAGCTAGCTTTGGAGTATTCACTGGACATTCTGAGATACAATCCGGATACAACGAGCAGTTCGACTATTATCAACGTTGCTTCGGTTATATACTATTTCACCAATGACCTATGGGTGAGGATGTTTGCACAAAATAATACATCCCTTGACCGGTTTTATTTCTATGGTCTGTTCGGATGGCGTTTCAAACCACCCTTTGGCGCTCTCTACCTGATTTACACCACCGATGAGTGGATACAGGTTCTTCCCGGAGCCGAAGACAATAAACGGCATACCAGAATATTTTTCTTTAAACTGACTTATCCGATACTGATAGGGAAAGGGTGATCTAGTTTTCGGTTTTTCGGTCCTCCTTTCCTGGTTCTTGGTTCCTGGGTTAGTTGAAATTTCGCCCCTAAAGGGGCGGAGGAGTGAGTGGAGAGGTTGGGTTTGGGATTCTTATATTTCGGTTTTTGATTCTATTTCGATTGCTTCCTCACACATGACCACCATCACAGCCCTCTCGCGAATGTATGCAAGGTAACACTTCTCAATTTTTGATTCTAATTCGATTATCGGCTTTCGACATTCGTTATTTTCATCTTTTATGTCACCTTCATCCTTTCACCAGTATATTGTTCATAAGTTTTTCTCTCAACGATCTCTTTAATCCTGCGCATAGCCCGGTTGATATCCTCAAAACTTGTATAGATTGATGCTATCCCGAGCCTCAGATTATCCGGAATACGAAAATCCGGGATAACCTTTATATCCGGCTTTTTTGCTTCAATCATGGCTTTGCTGATCCTGAATGCCTCAGGATGGCGGATGGAGACATGTGATCCGCGTATTTCAGGATTTCTCGGTGATCCAAGGTTGAAGCCAAGGGGTAATAACCATTGATTAAACAGGAACAACAGGTATTCGGTCTGCATCATGCTTTTCTTCCGAAGTCTGTCCATTCCTGCCTGAAGGTGAAGGTCCAGGCCGGGTTCAATAGCAAGCAATGATACTATTGGTGGTGTCCCCACCTGGAACCGGCTGATATTCTCCGCAGGCATAAAATCAAGATTGAAACTGAAAGGGTCTTTTGATCCCAGCCAACCCCAGAGGGGCTGTATAAGTTTTTTCTGAAGATCTTTACGCACATAAAGAAAAGCAGGTGAACCAGGACCACCATTCAGGTATTTATAGGTACATCCGACTGCCAGCTCAGCCTCTGTTCCGTTCAGATCAACAGGCACCGATCCCACGGAATGACTCAGATCCCAGAGTACATATGCTCCTTTTCGATGAGCTATTTGGTTAATAAATGCCATATTATGAACAAATGCGCTCCTGAAACAGGTATGTGTAAGGACAACCAGTGCAGTATTTTTATCAATCTCGTTTGCGAGTGTTTCCTGATTAATCTGTATACCATCTCCCGAAGTCACCATCTCAATAGTATATCCTGATCCTATTAAATCAATTAATCCTTGAAGAATATAAAGGTCTGATGGAAAGTTTAATTCATCACTTATAATTTTAGTGCGGTTCTTTTGGTCCTTCAGGGCTGCCCCGGCCAGTTTGAACAGGTTAACAGATGTGGCATCTGTTATTATTACCTCATCAGGTTTCGCACCTACCAGGTTAGCCAGCTTGGCACCAATCCTTGCAGAGGCTTCGATCCAGCCTTCATTCCAGCTGCGAATCAGTCTTTCTCCCCATTGTCGCTCAACAGCATCCTTCAGGATTTCAATTGTTTTGGATGGTAACCTTCCAAGTGAATTGCCATCAAGATAAATAGTATCAGGATCAACGATTACAAACTCATCTCTGAATTCCCTGAGCTCATCCCTGGCATCAAGTTTCCGTGCATGATTAATACTTTCGTCTGTAAAATTCATTTTTATGTTGTGTGATATGATGATTGAAGAATAATTCAAAGCGCGGAAGTACTGATTTCAACCACACCAGGTAGCAAACCATCTGATGTGGCCTCTATCTGTATTGCACCGGGCTTGGTATCTGATTGTACAATCAGCTGGCATTTTCCATTGAATAAGTAACGCTGCCACCTTCCATCGTCACATTTATCCGGCTCGTGGCTGCTTGGGTCACCATTACCGACACCGATAATTTTTGCACTGCCGGTAATGTTGAATAGTATCAGATTATCCGCGTCAGGCACCTCCCTGCCCTGTTTATCCTCAACAGTTACATTCACAATCGTGGCATCATAACCATTAGTAATAAGGTTCTTCTGATCAGAATTTAACACAAT
>LJUQ01000005.1 GCA_001304505.1 Bacteroides sp. SM23_62_1 | reverse complement strand
GATGGTGGAGGTTTATCACCAGCAGTTATTATCACCTTTGATGCGACAGAAAAGTCCGATTGTCAATCGGAAACATTCCCGTAGTGCGAAGGATGTAAAGTTCGGTTTCCAACCCAATACATTCAATCACAATAAGAATGTTAGTCAAACTCATAACTCACTCCCACCGAGAACCGAAAACTGAGAACCGGCAACCATATCTCCGGTTTCCAATCAGACAACATTATTCCATTATTCTCCCGATTTACTTCGCTCTCGGGATTGTTCGACTTTGGCAATTCGTTTCACTCCGTTCACAAATTGCCAGTCTCACGAACATTATTCCAATTAAAACTTTAGTGTAAACACCGTCTTAACACATGGCACCGAATTTACTGCTATAGTCCCCTCATGAAGAAGCATAACCTGCCGTGCCAGGCTTAATCCAATTCCGGATCCTTTTTCTTTTGTGGTAAAGAAAGGTATAAAAATGTTATCCATAATATCTGCCGGTATTCCCGGGCCATTGTCTTCGACCTGCAAAAAAGTATGATCCTCTTTTCTGAATGCTCTTAAGATAATCTTCCCGTTGTTATCAGGACCGATCGCTTCAACAGAATTTTTTACCAGGTTGATCATGACCTGCTCCAGTTGTTTTATGTCGGCTAATAATCCCAGATCAGGTGTATCAATCTCAATATCGATCCTGGTATTGTTTGCCGCTGTCTCCTCCCCCATCAACTGCTTAACATTATCAAAAAGAGAATGAATGGTGAACCGGGTAAACACAGGCTGTGGCAACTGGCTCAACTTCCGGTATTTACTGACAAAATCCATCAGCCCTTCCCCGGTATCTTTAATTGTGTCAAGACCCGATAATGTTTTTTCGATAATCCGGTCTGTAACCTCTCCGGACGGCAAAGGTGTTTTACTGTCTCCCGTGGTGAAATATTTTGATATTGTTCTGGTTAGGGAGACAACAGGACTTATGGAATTCATTATTTCATGCGTCAGGACCCTGATAAGTTTTTGCCATGAATCCAGCTCATTCCTTTCAAGTTCAGAAATGATATTCTGAAGTGATACCAGGTTGATAACCTTATCTTCCGTCTTAATAATATCCTTCTTTAGTAATAATTTCTGGATCTGCCCGGCTTCAAAATCCTTTTCGTTATCCCTGACTACCCTGATAAGTTCGGGTTTGCCAGGCCTTATCCTTAAAATTGTATCAGCCAGATCATGCCCTGTCTTTTTCTGGAGTTGATGAATATGATTGAGTGAATGGATTCCAAGAATTTCCTTCGAAGCATGATTGATCATTTCAACATTCCCATCAGAATCAAATATAATCAGGCCCACCCCCACATGGTTGACAAGGTTAATCAGGAACAGGTTCTTTTTAATACTATCTGCCCTTGCTTTACTGATTACATCTCTCAGATCATTCAGTGACTTGTATAAATTCCTGTAAGTCATATTTTCCCGTATTTCATCAAAGACTAAATTAGAATCTTCACTTTTCACTGCAGACAGGAAATGTGATAGATTACGGTTGGTCTTGTTTACGAAACGTGTAAGCAGAATAATCTGAGCCAGCAATAGCAGGCTGATCCCGGTAAAGGAGAAAATGTATTCCCTGTCAAGCTTCTGAAAAACACCAACAAGTATAAAACAGGTAATTGAAATAAGGATGATCCGGATAAGTACATTCAGAAAGAAATTTTTTAGAACCATATCAAAAATATTTCAGATCAGTTGTGTAAAAATTAATTCAAAGACTATAAGTTCGAAGATATTGATCTTTAATTAGGTATAGAATCATTTGTGTAAATTAAAAGTTAAATTCCCCCGGGATTCACCCCCCTTTGATTCCCCCTCTCTCCTGAGAGAGGGGGACAGGGGGTGAGTCCACGTCATAATTTGTACTTAACTATTTTATTATATACCGTCTGCCGCGAGAGCCCAAGTTCTTTAGCTGCCCGCGCAATATTACCCCGATTATTTTCAAGTGCATTCTTAATAGCGTGTTTCTCAATATCTTGCAATGCCATTTGTTTTTGTTCCGGTATAGAGGGTGTTTTAAGCTGAGAAAATAAAATATCTTCCGGTTTCAACACATTTGAATCACTCAGGATAACAGCCTTCTCAATTGTATGCTTCAGCTCCCTGATATTTCCCGGCCATTTGTACTTCATTAAAATATCAATGGATTTGCCTGATAACTTCAGGGGGGACCTGTCGTATTTCTCGCAATACCTCCTAAGAAAATAATCAGCCAGCTGAAGGGTATCTTCTCCCCTATCCCTCAATGGTGGAATCACTATTTCAATTGTATTTATCCTGTAGTAAAGATCTTCCCGGAAGAGATTTTCACTAATCAACATTTTTAAATCTTTGTTTGTTGCACAGATCAAACGGATATCAATATCTACCGGGATGTTTGATCCCAGGCGTGTAATAGTATGGTTCTGCAGAACTGCCAACAGTTTTGCCTGCATAGCCACAGAAAGATTGCCTATCTCATCGAGAAAAAGCGTCCCTCCGGATGCAATTTCAAATCTTCCCGCCCGGTCCTCCTTCGCATCCGTGAATGCTCCTTTTACGTGGCCAAATATCTCACTCTCAAAAAGTGATTCACTCAGAGAGCCCATATCCACAGATACAAAAATTTCATTTGCCCTTCGTGATTGTTTATGTATCTCCCTTGCTATCAGCTCTTTACCTGTACCATTTTCGCCGAGTAAAAGAACGTTGGTCTGGGTTGAAGCGACTTTCTGAATAGTCTTATATACTCCCAGCATTGCCGGAGAAGATCCTATCAGTATGTCATATTGCTTTTCAATATCACGGTTGAGATGGATTTGTTTATTTCGAAGAGTTTTTATTTCCAGCCGGGATTGTCTCAATTTATAGGCAGAAGTCATCGTGGCAAGTAACTTTTCATTATCCCATGGTTTGAGAATAAAATCCGTGGCACCCATTTTCATTGCTTTTACAGCCAGCTCTACATCACCATACGCGGTGATCATGACTACAACAATATCCTTATCATGTTCCAATATTTTATGCAGCCAGTGGATGCCCTCATCACCCCTGTTTAATCCACCCGAAAAATTCATGTCGAGCAAAACAACATCAATGGAATTTTCTGCAATCTGTCCCGGAATCAAATTGGGATTTGTAAGACTGAAAACAGATCCGAATTCCGGTTCCAGTAATTGAACCAGAGCTTTCAACACATTTTTATGGTCTTCAACAATTAATAGAGTACCTTTTTTCATAATGTATAAACGTACATGAAGTTTTTTCATGAAAAACTACTCAATGACCCATGAAAAAAGTTCATGGGAGTTCCCTCCTGTAAAGTTTAAATTTGTTAATTAATTTGGACAAATTTAAACTTTTTACAGAGGAAAATTATAATAAATGTCTAAATTATTGACATAATCTGTCTAATATTTTGACAAATAATCTAATTATTTATTTTTTCAAAATCCTTATATTCTGATTTTCTGCATATTATATTAAATGGCATGATTCTGGAATTTTCTGGTACATATAAAAAACACATTGGATACTGTGATTTGAAAAAATGAAATATATAATTTAACAACCGGATCATGATCAAAAACTACATCATAACTGCATTAAGGAACCTGGAACATAATAAACTCCATTCCATTATCAGCATCCTCAGCCTGACAATTGGATTTGTTTGTTTTTTACTCATTTTCATATGGGTAAGGGATGAACTCAGCTACGACAGATTTCATGAAAACCGGGATGCATTATACCAGCTTACCATCCTGCATGAGACAGGGGACCTGGATCCCAATGTACCTTATTTTTTCGCTTTTGCCATGGCAGGAAAATACCCGGAGATCATCAATTATACCAGGATTTTCAACCTGGGGAAAATCACCAATTGCCATTTCAGGTACCAGGAAGAGCAGGATGAACCGGTCATGTTCTATGAAAAAAATGTGATTATGGTGGATACCGGTTTTTTTTCGATGTTTTCTTTTCCTTTTATTCACGGAAACTTGCAAACAGCTCTTTCAGACCTTAATGGTGTTGTACTGAACAAACCTGCAGCCGAAAAATATTTCGGTGATGATGATCCAACCGGTAAAACAATCATCCTGAACAATCAGTTACCGCTTACAGTTACCGGGGTCGTTGATATTCCGGAAAATTCACACCTCAGACCTGATTTTGTAATGCCCCTGCGAAGTGATCTGTCCGATGATTATAACTGGCGCGATCCTTCCTATCTACTCCTGGATAAATCCGTATCGCGTAAAGCTTTCAGGGATAAGATCGCCGGGGACTTCCATGACCTTTATCGGAATCCTTTTCCCGGGGAAAAGGTACTTAACATCATCCCGGTAACTGAGTCCCATCTGAGCTTTGGCCGGTTGAAATATGTCTATATTTTCTCCATCATTGCTGTTTTTATTATGATTATTGCGTGTATTAATTACATTATATTATCGACCGGAAGATCAACACGGCGTGCCAGGGAAGTTGGCCTCCGCAAAGTTGTCGGAGGAAAAAGAATACAACTCATACTCCAGTTTTTAATGGAATCAGTAATCCTTTCATTTATCTCCCTCTTCCTGGCTTTAATTGTTGTGGAAATTATTTTACCAGGATTTAATACATTCGTTGAAAAGAAATTAAGGATAGGATACCTCGATCATCCCCAGATACTCCTTGGGTTTTGCCTGATCCCGGTTGTAACAGGAATCATTTCAGGACTATACCCTGCCCTGTCCTTCACAGGAAAAAATCCTTTTGCCACCTTACAGGCTTCTGTTCTCGTGAGAACGAAACGGTCTCCTTTCAGGATTGCATCCGTTATTACCCAATTTACCATCTCAATGTTCCTCCTGGCATGTACCATGCTGGTTGTCAAGCAATTAAAATTCTGGCAAAAGCAACCGCTGGGTTTCAATATTGAAAATATCATCCAGGTCCCTATGAATACCGCCCTTGGCAGCAACTTTGAAACCTTCAGGGAAGAATTACTGCAAAATCCCAATATCCTCAGAGTTACCGCAGGACAGGCTGTCCCGTTTAATGAAGACTACAAAACAGGTCTTGAATGGGAAGGAAAAGATCCTGACCTTGTTCCCATTATCAGGTATTCAATCATGCTCCCCGGATACATTGAGACTTTTCAGATGGAAATTATTGAGGGCAGGAGTTTCTCCAATGACTATGCCACCGATATGTCCAATTTTGTTGTGAATGAAAAAGCCGTACAATATATGGGCATGGAAAATCCGCTTGGTAAAAAACTCAGTTTCTGGGGCCGTGAAGGAGAAATCATTGGTGTGGTGAAAGATTTTCATCATGTCTCGCTCCAACGTGAAATATTACCACACGTCTTCACCATTCATCCGGCAAACTATGGTGCAATAAACCATATCTTCATCAGGATCAGCCCTTCAGATATCCAGAAGACAATCAGGCACATTGAAACCACCACGGATAGGTTTGCTCCGGATTTCCCGTTCAGTTATAGTTTTATTGATGAGGGAGTAGGAAGACTCTATGAAACAGAACGAAAACTTGGAAAACTTGTCACCTGGTTTTCCCTGTTATCAATTTTTATTTCCTGTCTTGGAATTTTCGGATTGACTGTATTTATGTCAGAACAGAGGACGAAAGAAATAGGCATACGTAAAGTCAACGGGGCAATTTTTTCACATCTTATTCTTCTGCTTAACAGGGATCTTATCAAATGGATTGTGCTGGCTTTTATCATTGCTGTCCCCCTGGCTTATTACACAATGTTCATCTGGCTGCAGAATTTTGCCTACCGGACCACCATCAGCGGCTGGATATTTCTCCTGATAGGATTCAGTGTACTGGTCATTGCCCTGATCACTTCAAGCAGTGTCATTATCCGGGCAGCCGGCAAAAATCCGGCCGAGTCACTGAGATATGAATAATGATTGACCTTTCAGAGTGGATTCATTATTCCATTATTCCATTTTATTTATCCTGATTTTATATCAAATTATCTAAAAAGTCTACCTTAAAATTTCTATCTTGGTTCACAATACAATTATTATTACCATGAAAATCTCCCGCCGCAACTTCATCAATACCACTATTGCAGGAACAGCAGGTCTGTTAATTGGGAAACCCCTTGTTTCTGCCTGCAATAACAATCCATTACCTGAAGATCCGTTTGCACTTGTTCCACTCGGGAAAACTGGCATAAAGGTCTCCCTTATCAGTGCAGGTACGGGACACAATGGTGGCAACCGGCAATCCAACATGACACGGATGGGAGCCGATAAGTTCGGTAAAGTCCTTAACCATGAATTTGATCGGGGTATCCGATTTTTCGATTGCGCTGATACATATGGTACACATCCATTTGTTGCCGAAATATTCAGATTGATCCCACGCGATAAATATATCCTGTCCTCCAAAATATGGTTCCATTCCGGTGGTATCCCGGAGGAAGGCCGTCCGGATGCAGATGTTGTCGTTAACCGTTTCCTCAAAGAGCTCCATACCGATTATCTCGACATGGTTCTGTTCCATTGTATGATGACCGGTGACTGGCCTGAAAAATTCGAAAAGCAGATGGAGATCCTTGCCAGGCTGAAAGAAAAGGGTATCATCCGCGCTCATGGTGTTTCGATACACTCCCTTGATGCCCTCAGGGCATGCATCAGTAACCCCTGGGTCGATACCGTGCATGTGCGTATCAATGCATTTGGTACAGCTATGGATGATGATGATCCTGCTAAAGTTGCTGAGATTATAAAAACCCTTCATGATGAAGGGAAAGGAATCATCGGTATGAAACTGATCGGGAATGGTGCATTTATGAATGATCCGGAAAAAATTGACAAATCCATCAGTTATGTCCTCGGACTCGGTGCAGTCGATACATTGAATATAGGTTTTGAAAAACCGGAAGAGATTGATGATTATGCCAGCCGTGTAGAGAGGGTGCTGGTTTCTTCATAAAAGTTGGTTTTAGTGACGCCAAAGGATATTATTATCACAATGGCCTCAGTTGTCGCAATAGCAGCAATTGTAACAGTTGTCGCAGGATCGCAAAGGAGAAAGGCTAGGGAAATGCGAAAGTGCTAAGGTGGGAAAGTGCGAAAGTGAGAAGGTGTGAAAGTTCTGACGGTTGCTAACCGGCAGTAAAATAACACCGGATGCTTTAGTAAACCCGGTTGTTAACCGGGGATAGTTGCTGCCAGATGGCATCCGTTAATGTAGAAAAAAAGTGGTGAATTCAAAATCCTTGGAGATCCCTCAGTCGCTTCGCTTCTTCAGGATGACATCAATTCTGAATACACCTGTTACCATTGAGACAATTGCGACAACTGAGATCATTGCAACACCGACTTCACCTCCGCAACGTAGGTATAGACAACAATACAAGCGTACCAATCAGTCCAAGTGTAAAAATAATTATTCTTACAGTGAGATTATCGATGAAAAAAACTACAGATACCCCTATCATAATCCACATCAGAATCAGTGATATAAGCTTACCTCGTAAGGATATCGACCGTGTCTCCCTGAAATTCTTTATGTGTTTTCCAAACAGCCTGTGGTTCAGAAGCCACGAATATAAACGGTCGGAACTTCTCACATAACAACCTGCTGCCAGCAATAAAAAAGGTGTTGTGGGAAGACCAGGTACGAAGATACCAATGAATCCTAAGCCAAGGAATATCGATCCGGAAATAATTAAAAGTGGTTTAAGCATGGTTCATCTTTCAGTAATAATCAAAATAGACCTCCACAAAAATAATTACCAAGGACTATTTTAAAAAAGTTATAATCAGAAAATACATTGTCGGATCAATCAGGTGAATAAAATAGATATATTTAAAAATTTGATAAACCTATTAATATATAAACCACCAGGGACACCAAGGAAAACACAAAGGAAACCAAAGGAATCTGTTTTCTAAACCTTTGTGTACCTTTGTGAAATCATTTGTACCCTTTGTGGTTAATTCATATATGGATAACATAATGATTCAAAACTTAACAAATATACGTGAGAAATGCATCTATATGACATATTTTTTTATAGACAAATCCTGCTAAAGCCCTATACATGAAACACTTATTTAAACATTTAACTTTCCTGATCATTATTGTTCTTTTTACTGGCTGCAATCAATTTCAGCAGAAAGAGATAAATGAACTGATATCCGGGATTCGCCAAAAATACGTTCCTGACAGAAGAATTGCGTTATTTGATGTTCATGTTGATAAAGCGGGACAACTGGCTGTTGAAGGAGAAACTAATGTTGTTGCTGCTTTTAATGAGCTTGATTCAATCCTGAAAACTGATTATCCAAAAGTTGCTTGTAAGGTCATCTGCTTGCCCTCTGAATCCCTGGGAGAAAAAACATGGGGGATCATCACAATATCAGTTGCCAACCTTCGCTCAATTCCCGGGCACAGTGCCGAGCTGGTTACCCAGGCCTTGTTAGGCACACCTGTTAAGGTTCTTAAAAAAGATAATAACTGGTATCTCGTACAAACCCCGGATTCCTATCTGGGCTGGACAACAGGTGGCAGCATCAGCATGATGACTGAAGATGAGATCCGTCAATTCAATAATTCGGAAAGGATCATCTTCACAGGAATGACAGGTTCATGTTACCAGCTACCGGATGAATACAGCCAGCCGGTTTCTGATCTTATCCTTGGAAGTATTCTTGAAGTTGATGAGATACACACCCGGTTTTTCAGGGTTAAATTTCCCGATGGCCGCACCGGTTTTGTCGACAAAAAGCAATGTTTGCCTTTAGACATATGGAAAGAATCATTTACTTACAGCCCGGAAAAGATACTGAAAACTGCCATGCCTTTTCTTGGCCTTCCTTACCTCTGGGGCGGGACCTCCTCCAAAGCGGTTGATTGCAGTGGTTTTACCAAAACAGTATTTTTTATGAACGGCATCATCCTGCAGCGCGATGCTTCACAGCAGGTTTTATATGGTGACCTGGTCAACACTTCCGAAGACTATGGAAACCTGAAACCGGCAGACCTGCTGTTCTTCGGTACGCATGAAACGGATTCCACAAAAGAAAGAGTCACACATGTAGCAATATATATCGGCAATGGTGAAATAATTCACTCATCTGGCCTGGTAAGAAAAAACAGCATGATACCCGGAAAAGAAAATTACAGCAGTTATCTTGATTCAATATTCATCAGGGCTAAACGTATATTGACCTGTGTGGGTGAATCCGGAATCGAGCCTTTTTTTGAGAATGATTTTTATAAATGACCTGGTATTATGAGGTAATATAGACCCGCCAGGAAAGCAGTACAATCATCCTGAACTTGGACCAGGACCTTCTGTGAAGCACAGGAAGTGGTACCGAAGAAGATCCTGAAACAAGTTCAGGATGACCGTAGATATACAGTCACACTTATTAAGTTCAAAAATTCTTAGCCCCCTAATATTGTTTAACCTATCCTTTATGAAAAAAAACCGTCGATCCTTTATTAAAGGTTCTGCCATCGCACTGTCAGGGAGTCTGCTGGTGCCCATTGCATGTCAATCATCATCAAAACCAGGAAATAATAAAACAGCTGCCGGTAAACTGACATTATCATTTGAACCTTACGAGCTTCAGTTAAAACATACCTTCACGCTGGCCTCCTCCTCCCGAACCACCACGCCGGTTATGTTAACAAAACTTGAATATGATGGTTACACCGGCTACGGAGAAGCATCCATGCCTCCTTACCTGGGTGAGAGTCATGAGACTGCACAGCGTTTTCTTTCAAAGGTTGACCTGTCGGGATTCTCCGATCCTTTCCTCACGGAAGACATACTGGCATACATTGATTCCATTGCCCCAGGTAACTGTGCTGCTAAAGCCTCGGTTGATATTGCCCTGCATGACCTTATAGGTAATATCCTTGAGATTCCACTTTATAAATTGTGGGGATTGAATCCTGATCATACACCGAATACCTCCTTTACAATAGCAATTGATACACCCGAGGTTGTCAGGCAAAAAGTTCTGGAAGCAGCAGATTTCCGGATACTCAAAGTGAAGCTGGGAGGAGGAAATGACCGGGAAATGATCAACGCGGTCAGGGAAATAACGGATGTCCCCCTGTGTGTTGACGTAAACCAGGGATGGACTGATAAGCACACCGCACTTGATTTAATTCACTGGCTGAAAGAACAGGGAGTTGTTTTCATAGAACAACCAATGCCCGTCGAAGACCTTGATGAGATAGCATGGCTGACAGAAAAAAGCCCCCTGCCTGTAATTGCAGATGAAGCAGTGCAAAGGCTAAAAGATATGATTGGTCTAAAAGGTATCTATTCAGGTGTGAATATAAAACAGATGAAATGTACCGGTTTAAGGGAGGCATGGAAAATGATCAATTTTGCGAGAGCATACGGGATGACTGTAATGCTGGGATGCATGACCGAAACATCCTGTGGTGTTTCAGCTGCAGCACAGCTGTCACCAATGGTCGATTTTGCCGACCTGGACGGTAACTTATTAATCAGTAATGATGTTTTCGAAGGCGTGAAAGTAATAGACGGGAAACTAACGCTGCCAGACCGGCCAGGAATAGGTGTGATAAAAACAGGGGATATACTATGACAGTAAATCCTATTCCGGTTATTAAAATATTTAACTACACCTGCATGCCCTAACAGCTGGGCAGGCAAGAAGGTCACAGTGAATAAAAAGAGTTCACAGATGTTTTAATCAAAATGATCCTTTCTGTGTGCACTTTGTGTAAACCTCTGTGGCCTCTGTGGTTATTAATACTTTTTCACTAAATCCTTATAGCCAACATATCAATGAATAACTTAAAATTTGCATTTTGTATCATCCTTTTAACAGGAATTACCACCTGCACACAATATCCTTCAGAACAGGAGATATTTTCGAATATTGATTCGGGCAATTTCACCCTGGCGGAGGAACAGATCCAATTGTTACATGAAAATAAATCTGTTCCGGATAGTGTTAAAAAGATAATGAATGATCAATTGGATCTCATGAGCCGGATCAGGAAAGATTTCAGCCTTTCCGGGGATGAAATAAAAGATAAACTTCTTCCATACTTCCCTCAGCTTAATGACAGCATGCTACGTAAATGGGAAAATGAAAAATCGCTGGAGATGCGAATTATTGATGACGAAAGAAAGTATTTCAGGCATGCCCATTATAACCTTTTCAGGCTGAATAAGGAGGCAAAAAAAAGAAAAATTGAGGTGGATGGCGAAGGTGTTAATGTACTGAACAACTTCTACACTGGATATGTTAACTCAATCATTGAACAGGTTAAGAGAAGCAACAAAAACACTGTTGACGAGAAGAAATTTCAGGTTCAATACACGATAAAGTTAAAGCCTGGTGTTGTTCCTGCCGGTGAAACCGTTCAATGCTGGCTCCCCTACCCTAGAATCCACGGGCAGCGCCAGCCCGAAGTAACGCTGGTTTCATTAAACACAGAACAATACCAGGTGGCTCCTGCGGAAAAACTGCAACGAACCATCTACATGGAAAAAACTGTTCAGAAGGATAGCATAACAACCTTCCAGGTTACTTTTGAGGTAAAGACAGCTGCCCAGTGGTTTGATATAAATCCTGAAACTGTTTCGCCATATAATAAAACCAGCCAGGTTTTCAGGGAATTTACCCGGGAACGTCCTCCCCATATTGTCTTTACTGATGAAATCCGGGAATTATCACAACGAATAGTTGGTGATGAAGATAATCCTGTCAGGATCGTACGGAAGATCTATCAGTGGATTGACGAAAATATTCCATGGGCAAGTGCACTGGAATATTCGACAGTACCATGTATTCCTGCCTATGTCCTTGAAAACAGGCATGGCGATTGCGGAATGCAATCCCTGTTATTCATCACCCTTGCACGGTATAATGATATTCCTGCAAAATGGCAGTCAGGATGGTATTTCTTCCCCGTGCAGACAAATATGCACGACTGGGCAGAAGTATATTATGAAGGAGTGGGATGGGTGCCTGTGGACCAGTCTTTCGGATTGCTCGATTCAGAGGATGAACAGATACGATGGTTCTACACCCAGGGAATTGATCCTTTCAGGTTGATCATCAACGATGATTGGGGTCGGGAATTATTCCCCCCGAAAAAATTCCTCCGCAGCGAGACTGTCGACTTTCAAAGGGGTGAGCTGGAATGGTCAGGAGGGAATCTGTATTTTGATCAGTGGGATTATTCGTTCATTCCTAAGCAGGTAAATTGATATAACCCCTGGTGGTCTTAAAGAGCTCCAAGAGTTATTAATCAAAAGTAAAATCCGGATTATCCACCCTCGATAATGACATAAGTTTTGCCATTTCCTGAACAATTTCCGGGTGCTCTGATGAAATATCGTTCTCTTCGCCCGGATCATCCTCAAGATCAAACAATAAAACAGGCCCATCCGGGTTTTCCCTGACATTCAGCCTGACTGCTTTCCATTTACCTTTCCTGACAGCCTGCTTCCCGTTCTGTTCATGAAATTCCCAGTAAAGGTAGTCATGTTCAGGTTGCTCTCCCATATCCAGAAGAGTTGGAAGAAAAGAGATCCCGTCAATGTTCTCCGGACATGGTATACCAATAATTTCAGCTACTGTTGGCATAAAATCTTCAAATGCGGAGATATGATCCGAAATCCTTCCCGGGTTTATTGTCCCTGGCCAAAAGACCATAAATGGTGACCGGATACCTCCTTCGAACAGGTCGCGCTTATGGCCTCTCAAACCACCTGAGGAATTAAAGTAGAGGGGATCGTGGCCCCCTTCCAGGTGCGTGCCATTGTCACTGGCAAACATGATAATAGTATTGTCCAGCAGTTTATGATCATTGAGGACCTGAATGATCTGCCCCACATACATGTCAAGCCTCGTTACCATGGCAGCAAAAACCGCTCTCGGTTGAATCTGTGAACAGTAACCCGCCGGATTGAAATTCTCCACCCCGTAATCCTCGCCCTGGTAAGGTATTTCTTCAAACCTGCCCTCAAACTTTCTGATAATTGAATCCTCCGGTACGATCAATTCAGCATGGGGAATGATGGTAGCATAATACAGGAAAAATGGACTGGTGGTATTATCTTCAATAAATTCCAGAGCCCGCTGTTGGATAATATCCGGAGCATAAGTCACCTGGCGGATATGATCATTCCCTGCCAGAGGTATGATAGAATCATTATACCGGATATTCTGCGGATAATACCGGTGAGCAAGGCCCTGGTCGTCATACCCCACAAATACATCAAATCCCTGGTTTATTGGATAACCCTTATCAGGGCCGTCACCATGCAACAGCCCAAGTCCCCATTTTCCAAAGATACCTGTGACATAACCTGCCTCTTTCAGCATTTCAGCAATAGTCACTGTTGAGTCAGGTAACGGCACCCGCTTGTTGCCACGAATGGGTGTGTGCCCTGTATGCTGTCCTGTCATTAAAACCGATCGTGAGGGTGCACAGACAGTACTCCCTGAGTAGTGCTGGGTAAACCTTATACCTTCCTCTGCAAGTTTGTCGATGTTGGGAGTGGTGAACATCTGCTGCCCATAACAGCTCAGATCACCAATCCCCAGGTCATCGGCCAGGATATAGATGATATTCGGTAACTTTTTCTCAACTTCCTGTTTCTGAGTCCGGCAAGCCATTAAAAACAGGACCAGAAGCAATATCACTGGTGCCAGTTGAATAAGTGATTTTATCCTTTTCATTTTGTTTGTGGTTTTTTTCACTATTAATATAAATGTAGGAATAAGAAAGATCTCTTTTTATTTTACTCTTAATAGTATGTATTATGATTTATTTTATTCCTATGGGGTTGTCTCAAATGTCAAATAAAGCATTTAACCATATAGGAAACAGAGGTTGAACAGAGTTCACAGAGGTTTGATGATAAGAAGGTTATTTCTCTGCGGACGCTGTTAAAACTCTGTGTACTCTGTGGTTAATTTAACTTTTGAGACAGTCCCCTCTCACACACTTACCCCATCCACCAGGAACCAGGAACAATGAACCAGGAACTAATTTATCTTATTCGCGTAATATTCCAGTACACCTCCATCCCGAATTACTGCCTCCCCGGTAATATGGCCTCCATACCTGAAGAATTCCAATCCGATAGAAAGAATATCAACCAATCCGCCATCATCATAATAAGCCTCATCTAAATTAAACTTTTGCAGGGAGTTGCGAAATATTTTTGCGGGTTCCAGTAATGCATTAATACCACCTGTCCTCACTTTTTTTACCATCCCGGAAGGATCGTTCAACAGGAGCCTGGCGAAAAAATGATGTGGGAGAATCTTCAGGTTCCTCTTAACTATATTAAAACTGTTATCCAGAGTTACTTCTTTGTTCAGAAGAGATATAGGGTTCCCGAGTACACAGTAAATCGGTATACGTTTTTGAACAAAATCCTTTACCAGGGAGTAATTTGTCCTGGTCTGATATGTTGGCCTGAATGATCTGTAGAGATTATCTGCATCAGTCAGGTCATGAAAAAGACTCGAAGGGGGAATGACCTGACCGCTATGAAATGACGCAATAAGTTTGTCTGCCTCAGGTACCAGCGTATACGTAATTGAAATCGGGATAATTGATATAATCTTCTGATTACCAAGGCCTTCCTGTACTTTTAAGGTGTCTTTAAAAATCCTTCTAATCCTGGCTTCACCGATAATACCATTATAGCTACGGCCTCCCTCCGGGTAAATAAGGGTATCCACTCCCCTGGTGAGCATATGCCTGAGATATTCCTCGATCAGGATTGTATACCCATACCGGTACTGCCGGGTATTCCTGAATGGATCGGCACATTTAAATCTTTCATCCATCACCTGCCTGTCGAGCAGACAGGCATTCACCAGCGGCATCAGGTAGGCTGATCGCCTCCGTGCAAGCGTGTTCCATGCATAAAATAAAGGCTGTGGAACACGAAGGAAATTTGCAATCCACGATATGATGAGTGAATCTATATGTGCCTGGTGATTGGGAAGATATAGCAGGGCACCATCAAGGGAAGCCTTCTGTACCAGCTTCTCAAAATTGTCATCTTCACCGGAAAGAATAATTGACTGGTATATTTTCTTATGGAACCAGTACTTGCTGAACAGAGAATATTGAAAAAAGAAAAGTATGGAAAAATTTGCCGATAGCCTTCTCAGGTCCCTTTTGAATAACCATTCCGCTTTTTCACTTTCGTGATAATATTTATCAAGGAATCTTCCCCGAAAGGCAGAAAAAACCAGATTGAAATCATGCCGGTAGTTATAATTGATCTTTTTAATCCTTCTGTTCATCGGATATGCTTACATCCAAATGTCTATTCATAATTTTGAATGCCCATATCAAAAATAAGAATTTTATGGTTGTTGAGTTTCGGCCGGAGCAGAACTTAACATCAACGATGGGTTGAGTTCATGGCGGGCATATGACTCCACTTCAACAATAGATTGAATGTCCCGGCTGGAAAATGACTCTGCTTCAACGATGGATTGAATGTCCCGGCTGGAAAATGACTCTGCTTCAACGATGGATTGAATGTCCCGGCTGGAAAGTCAGGCTCTACAACCAGCCGATTATGAGAATATTGGCCGACTGAAAGTCGGTCAACCAACATCCATTATTTTAATGGTGGTTCGACTTTTAGTCGAACCTTTTATTAAGCTGGATACGACATGTAGAGCCCGGCTTTCCAGCCGGGACATTCTTTGCATCGCCGGCAGAAATGAAGAACAACTTTCCTGCCGGGACATTCTTTGCATCGTCGGCAGAAATGAAGAACAATTTTCCTGCCGGGACATTCTTTGCATCGCCGGCAAAAATGAAGAACAATTTTCCAGCCGGGACATTCTTTGCATCGCAGGCAGAAATGAAGAACAATTTTCCTGCCGGGACATTCTTTGCATCGTCGGCAGAAATGAAGAACAATTTTCCAGCAGCGATATTCACATCATAGCTGGTAGATGCACAACCCGGCTATTCCGCAATTCCTCACTCACGATTTACGATTCACGACTCACGATTCAAGGCCTTCCAGCCGGGACATTCATTTCTGTTTCATACCTTTAGCCCGAACATCTCTTCCTGTTAGAAAAATTTGTATTATTAAATTTCAATATCTTTGAATTTATCACCCAACATATAAACAATTGGTCAGATGATAAAACATTATTTTTTTCTGATAACATTACTGGGATTTATGGGAATCATGCAGGGCCAGGTTATCATGAACAGGGATCATGAAATTAAACAAATGGTTGATGAAATCTCGGCAGAAAACATTGAAAAGTATATTCTTAAACTTGTAAGCTTTCATACCCGACATAATATGAGTCCCCAGGATGATCCTGTGAAGGGGATCGGTGCAGCATGGAACTGGGTAAAAGCTGAGATGGAACAATATATCCCGGCATCTGGTGGAAGATTATCAGTCGAATTCATTGATTATAAAGCAGGTGGTGAAAATCAGAGAATACCATCTGAAATTGAACTTAAAAATGTTGTGGCAACATTAAAGGGTACAGGCAACGATGATGACAGGATCCTGATAATCAGTGCCCATCTTGATTCACGTGTGGAGGAAAACACCGATTATACCTCTTTTGCTCCGGGTGCTAATGATGATGGATCGGGTGTTGCAGTAATCCTTGAGCTGGTCAGGATTATGTCCGGATATGAGTTCCCTGTTACGATAAAATTCTTAGTTTTTACCGGCGAGGAGCATGGGTTGTATGGATCGAGTTATATGGCCGGCTTGGCCCGCCGGGAAAACTGGAACATTGTGGCAATGTTGAATAATGATATGATTGGCAACAGTAGCTCAAGTGAAACAATGTTAAACGATAACATGAAAGTGAGGGTATTCAGTGAAGGTATCCCTGCCTATGAGACTGAAGATATGGCAAGAATGAGGTCATTCACTTCAGGCGAAAATGATGGTCAGGCAAGGCAGCTCGCCAGGTACATTAAAGAGGTTGGTGAAAGGTATGTAGACCAGTTATCCGTAACCCTTATCTTCCGCAATGACCGCTTTGGAAGGGGTGGAGACCATACACCATTCTGCCGCGAAGGATTCACTGCCGTGAGAATCACTGAATTCAACGAAAATTATGACCGCACCCATAAGACACCCCGTGAAGAGAATGGGATCATGATCGGTGATATGGCCGGGGGGGTTGATTTTGAATATGTGAGGAAAAATGGCGGTATTAATCTTGCTACCCTGGCAAACCTGGCATTGGCTCCCGACCAGCCCGGAAATGTAAGGATTGATATTTCAGGCCTGAGTAACACGACCACCCTTACCTGGAACAAACCTGAAAAGGGCAAAGAACCTGACGGATATTATGTCCTCATGCGGGAAACGTATAAACCCTTATGGGAAAAGAAAATATTTGTGAAAGAAACACAGGTGACACTCCCTTACTCTAAAGACAATTATTTTTTTGCGGTTCAATCAGTCGACCGGGATGGACATGAGAGCCTGCCAGTATTCCCCCGTCCTTCACGTCGGTAGAACAATAAAAATAACAAAGTAATACATCGTGCAAGAATGATTGGGATTTTCTTCCATTAAAATTTGATTAATGTGTTGTGCTACTAAAAATGATAATAATAAAATATATATTGGCCCGCGCCGTAAGGGCAAACTGATATAAAAATCTAACATTCAATAACATGCATCATTAAATATAAACACCATAGGTTGTGAAAAACAAAATATAATGAGCTTAAATACCAGGCATGAGAAATACCGGTTTTGGCAAACACTTTGGCGTGGGGAATGAATGTTTTGATTACCCCAATCGGTCATAAGTATGATACCGTTGTAATCATCACATTTATTCCTGGAGCATTATTATATGGTGCTAATACAGGAAGTTCACTCGTTTGGATAATGCATAAAAGAAAATAAGATTATTAAATTTACAATAATGATTTTGAGTCCCACTTGCTATATCCCGCAGATGCTGAGAAAAATTCTCCTGTATCTCAATATCATCCTTCTATCTGCTTTTACCACAAAAGCACAGGTTTTTATCAATGAGATCATGGCATACAATACTTCCGGCATAGTTAATCCTGACCTGGGTGTCTGTACTGACTGGATTGAAATTCATAACACCGGTGAAGACCCCTTTGATCTTTCATTCTGCTCACTGAGTGATGATCCGGAAGATCTCCAGAATTGGCAATTCCCCTCCGGGACGATAATCGGTCCCGGAGATTTTCTTCTTATCTGGGCTGATAATGCAGGAGAAATACAAACCGGATTTCATGCTAACTTTAAACTGGATGTTGCCGGTGAGACGGTTTACCTGTCCAACCTGAATGGTGTTTTGCTTGATTCAATACCTTTTAAGAGGCAGTTTGAAAATGTCTCTTTTGGAAGAACCGATTCCTCAGGAAATTTCTATTTTTCCAACCCCACTCCCCGTACTGTCAATGATCTGTCCTCTGCTTACAGGCTTGCAGCAGGCATTATTTATGATCCCCCACCGGGGATCTATCCGGGTCCCCTGACGGTTAAACTTTCATGGTATGATACCAGTGCTGTTATCCATTATACCCTCGATGGTTCAGAACCGGCTGAAAATTCGGATATTTTTCCTGACACATTACACATCATTAAAAATACTGTTATCCGGACAAGGATATGGTCTGACGGATATCTTCCCGGATGGATTGAGACTGCTACCTACCTTGTCGGTGACACTTTCACATTACCGGTTTTTTCACTGGTTACCGATCCGGTTAACCTCTGGGATGACATGCAGGGGATATATGTTGAAGGCACGAATGGTATAGAGGGTTTTTGCAGTGAGGAACCCAGAAACTGGAACCAGGACTGGGAACGCCCTTTAAGCCTTGAATATTTAGGTAAAAACGGACCACGAATATTACATATTGATGGGGGAACAAAGATTTTTGGCGGGTGCAGTCGCCTGGCACCGATGAAATCACTGGCATTTTTTGCACGGAATGAGTATGGTGCAAATGAGATCAGGTATCCTTTTTTCAGGGAAAAGGATATAGACTGGTTCAAAGACCTGGTGTTCCGGAACTCCGGAAATGATTTTCAATATACAATGATGCGCGATCCAATTATGCAGGCTGTGGTTAAAGGCCAGATGGATATCGATGTACAGGCTTATGAACCGGTCCAGGTCTTCCTGAACGGCGAATACTGGGGGATCCATAACCTGCGTGAAAAAATCAATGAACATTATATCGTATCAAATTATGATCTCCCGGCTGATGAAGTCGACTTTATCAAAAACTATGGTGAAGTTTTCAGTGGTACTGATGAAGATTATAGATTCCTTGAGTATTTCCTTCAGACTAATAGCCTTTCATCCCAGGTTAATTATAACTATGTTGCCGATAATATTGATGTTGATGAGTATATGAATTACCTTATCACCCAGATGTATTTTGCCAACCGTGACTGGCCTGGTAATAACTTAAAATACTGGCGTCACCGACCCACTGATGGAAAATGGCGATGGATAATATATGACCTCGATTACAGCATGGGGATTTATGAGTATAATCCTGCTCTTGATATGTTCACCTGGGCCACAGCCGATGATATGGAAGACTGGCCGAATCCCAGATGGTCTACACTGCTTTTCCGGAGATTGCTTGAAAATGATGGATTTCGTGATCAATTTATCCGCCGATATATGATGCACCTGAATACGACTTTTCAACCCGCCAGGGTTATACATGTTATCGATTCAATATATGGAATGATCTCGGACGTTTTTCCAAACCATGTCGCCAGGTGGCACGAACCTCCAACGATGGAGCAATGGATGGCCAATGTGGAGCAATTACGTGATTTTGCACGGTTACGCCCAGACTATGTCTTGCAGAACATGATTAATTATTTTTCACTTGGTCCCAAAATAGATTTTGCTGTAGATTATCCTGATACTTCCGGGAAAGTTATGGTGAATGAATATATTGTACCCCCGGGTGGATTCCAGGGCATGCATGTATCCGGTTATCCACTCGAGCTGCATGCATTCCCGTCTCCGGGGAATAAATTTACCAGGTGGGAGGTCACTCCATACGAACTGATTGAGGAGGTTTTACTTTACGGACTTTCATCCTGGAAATATAATGATACAGGAAGTTATCCCGGCGATGGATGGTATACTTCAGGTTTCGATGATTCAGGATGGAAAGAAGGCCCGGGAGAATTAGGGTATGGGGATGGAACAGAAAATACTATCCTTGATTGGGGCCCTGATCCGGAAAACAAATACATTACCTATTATTTCAGGAAAGAAATCGAACTTGAAAGTGCTCCTGCATATACAAATTACCGTATTCAGCTGATGCGTGATGATGGGGCCGTGATTTACGTTAATGGCAAAGAGGTATTAAGGGTGAATATGCCGGAAGGGGATATTGTTTATGAAACAACGGCATTAACATTTGTAGGTGGTGCTGATGAAAATATCTATTTTGAATATTATCTCGATACATTGAACCTTCATAGCGGTACCAATATTATCGCTGTTGAGATTCATCAATCCGGCCCAACTAGTTCAGATATCAGTTTTGATATGGAACTTATAGGCAGCTATTCAGTTATTGAGGAAACTGTTCATTATAAGGAGGCCAATTTATTGCTCAATCCAAGGGTAGGCCTGATCATAAATCCGGTGTTTTCAAAGATTCAGGAACTTCCTCATATCCTGATCAATGAGTTTATGGCAAGTAACCAGGATGCATATGAAGATGAATATGGTGAAGATGCTGATTGGATTGAATTGCTTAACCTCGAGCAGTATGATGTAAACATTAGTGGGTATTATTTTACAGATAATCTGGGTGAGCCATTTAAATGGCAGATCCCGGATGGATTTCCGGAAAGTACTACCATACCGGCTGGTGGATACCTGGTATTGTTTGCAGACAGGGATACCCTTCAGGGACCCCTGCATCTTGATTTTAAGCTTGGAGCAGAAGGTGAAGAGATCGGCCTGTCAGCAATTTTTAATAATGTGTTTCACTGGATCGATACCGTTATTTTCGGTCCACAAATTACCAATTTATCATACGGCCGCCATCCCGATGGGGCTTCAGGATGGGTACTGATGACCCACTACACACCGGGAACACCGAACCTGCCTACATCTGTTCCAATTTTCACCGGACCTGAATTCCGGGTGGAAATTTATCCTAATCCGGCCGATGATGTTGCTTACCTTCAGATAACCAATTTGACTGAAAAACCCTCAGCTGATTTTGTAATCACCCTGTATGATCTGGCAGGCCGCATAATTAAAACTGATGAGCTCTGGATACCCGGCACCAGATATTCAGGTTCGATAGACCTCTCAAAAGTATCACAGGGTTTTTACATTCTGAATGTTGGAAATGGAGTGGAACAGGTATCAACCCGGTTGATCAGGAAATAAAATATACCATATTTATATATAATTATTTTAATGGCACAACTCATCATAATTAATTACTTTCATCAAAAAAAATGAATACGCAAACGATCTTTAGCAAACAAAAAACACTGGTTAAATATATAATCCTGTTTATGTTCATATCGAACCTATTCATGGTTACCAGAATTTACGCCCAGCGAATAACCATTGATGGCAATACTTTCAGGGTATATGGAAAAGAAATATTCATGAATGGAGTGAATACCCCATGGGATAACTGGAATGATTTCGGGGGAAATTATGATCATCATTTCTGGAATGCTGAGTTTCAGGAAATCAGAGAGGCCGGGGGTAATGCCAGCCGGATATGGATAAGCTGTAATGGTGATGTGGGGATCGATATCAGCACCGATGGAAAAGTAAATGGTGCCACTCAGGCTCACTGGGATAACCTGGACGATATGTTTGCCCTGGCAGCTGAGCATAAGATTTACATTATGGCTACACTGACCTCTTTCGATCATACAAAAAACACATACACCAAATATTTGAGATGGCGTAATATGCTGGCAGATTCTATGAATGTGATAAGTTATGTCGATAACTATGTAGTTCCATTCATCAACAGGTATAAAGATAATCCTTATCTATGGTGCATAGATATCTGCAATGAAATTGAGTGGATGCACGAAAATGCTGAATGCGGCAACATACCATGGGAAAAATTACAGTATTTTGTGGCGAGGGTAGCCGCTGCTGTCCACGAGAACAGTACCGTTCTGGTTACTCTTGGCAGTGCAGCCGTAAAATGGAACAGTGATTGTTCCGGATGTGAAGGGAACTTTTGGAGCGATGAGAATTTGCAGGCGCAGTTTAATTCCCCTGATGCTTACCTTGATTTTTATTCACCCCATTATTATGGATGGGTGGTAAGATGGTTTGGCAATTTTGCCCTTGATAAAACACCGGATGATTATGGTATAAATGATCGCCCATGTATGGTTGGAGAAAATCCCGCAAAAGGGGTATTTACCCAGAATGTTTCCAATCAGAGTGTCCTTGTTGTTCCTATTAGTGAAGCATTCATTAAGACCTACCAGCAGGGGTGGAAAGGTTTACTTGTCTGGACCTCCAATGGAGTGGATGGCAATGGCAGCCTCGCCGACTGTGGCCCCGGGCTTACTGCTTTTCAAAACCAGTACCCCGAACTTGTATCCCCTGATTCTGTCAATACCGGTGGCCCTGGATTATCCAGCGCGGATTATATGGTATGGCCAAATCCGGCAAAAGACTTTGTATATATTAATCGTCCCCCCGGAAGAGAAATTGAAGTAAAAGTCATTGATCTTTTCGGGAAAAAAGTCTTTAGCTCGGTATTTCGCCCCACAGAATACCCTGTTATGAATATTCAATCGTTCATTCCGGGTGTATATGTTGTGCTTCTGCATTCCGGCCAGGAATTAAACCGGTTTAATCTTCTGGTACTCTAGTCTTTACAAAACGGATGATCCCTGAATGATCGTGTTTTTATGAATGATTTAATATAACCCGTTGTACAGCTTATTGACAGGGTATAATTGATCATAAGTTGTTTGTTATCTTCCTGCTCCTCCAGCGAGGGAACATAAATATTCGATATTAATATCTTCGCTCACACCTGGACAACGATCTTATTTACAGAATATTATATTATTAAATAAATTGAATGATGGATACGCTTATGTACAACTGTGTTTAGTTATCAGTAGCACATATTTTGTTTTAAATCGATGTCTTCAGATTAATTACACGATATATTAATCTTCTACTCTAACCCACTTTGTAAAAAGATTCCTCCTGAAGATTTGTTGATATGCAAGGCTTAAAATTCCTTTGAACAAAAGCCTGATATATCCATAATACCTGTATCTTCTCGGAGACTCATAAACAACCATGCCTGAAAAAAAATAAAGTTTTCCAATTTTACGAAGTCTCCTGAATAAATCAGAATCCTCTCCATGAACAATATTCACGTTATAGCCGTTAACTTTCCTGAATTCATTCCTTCTAACAATCTGGCACTGGCCTCCACAGACGGGAGTCTTTGTTATAAAACTGAATTGGATAATTTTATTAAAGAGGTAATGAAATATTTTATCTCTCCAGTTAGTCTCATCCGGAAATATTCTTAAGCTGGGTGTGCCACCAACAATTACTGGATTGTTAAACACCCGGAATACTTCGGCTAAAAATTTGCCTGGATCCGGAATGGCCGTATCAGCATCACAAAAAAATAATATCTCTCCTGAAGCCAGGTTTGCACCCGAGTTCCTGCCATTCGCTATTGTCTTTGGAGCATCTGTATTGTCGCGTGTTACTTTTACCCCCAATTTTTCTGCAATTTCTCTCGTTTTGTCCGTACTGCCACCATCTGCGACAATAATTTCATAATGGTATTCCTGATCCAGTTTTTTTATGCTTTCTATCAGAATCGCAATATGTTTCTCCTCATTTAATGCAGGAATAATAAAAGATACTTCTGGTTTCATGATGATCGACTGCCGAATGAACAATTTTGAAAAAAGATCAGAACTGTATTTTGAGTCTCACCAATAAATCTGTATCTTGATATTGTAAAATTTTGCTTTATAAGTAAAGTTAGAGAAAAAATCTGGTTGATACATAAATATTCATCGTATAACTGCTGGTTTCCCGGTGAGTTATTAATGAGGCAAAAGTTCTTTATTCTTATTAATTTTCCCCTTTGAAAAGTTTAAATTTGTTTAAGCCAATTAACAAATCTAAACTTTACAGCAGGGAACTAACATAAACTTACCTGCCTGCAGGCAGGTTTCATTAAGTCTTTGAGAAGTTTTTCATGAATAAATTTCCTGTTCGTTTATACTCCAAATTCATATATATTATGGAAGATAATACACCTCACAACCAGGATCCCCGGGTAATATCCTATCTTACTTTAAGAAAAGCCGTAGGTATACTTGGTATCTCACTGCCAGTAATTGTTGTTGTTGGATCCGTAATCTTCGGCGGATGTGAAGGCATCCAGAGTTCCATCAGTAATTATTACCATACCAACATGCGAAATATTTTTGTCGGTATTCTCTGTGCTATTGCTCTATTCTTATTTGCGTATAAAGGTTACGATAAAAGGGATGCCTTTGCCGGTACCATGGCCTGTATATTTGCGCTCGGTGTCGCATTCTTCCCTACATCATTACCTGAACCACTCCTGCCATGTATGCCGTATCCATTTGAAAATCAAATCATTAGTTCAATTCATTTTATATCAGCAGGAGGATTTTTTCTTGTCATAGCATATTTCTCGATTTTTCTTTTCACAATAAAAGATGAGAATCCAACAAGAATGAAGTTAAAAAGAAACAAGCTGTACCGGATTTGCAGCTACATCATACTGGGAGCTATTCTTTTAATAGCTATATACGCTATCTGCCTGAGATTTAATTCCTGCCACGGCATACAAAGATATAATCCGATATTCTGGCTTGAAACAATTGCATTATGGGCTTTCGGAATATCATGGCTGACAAAGGGAAAGGCTATCCTGGTGGATAAATAATTCAAAAGATTAAATTTGAATATTGAATTGGATTACTCCCAAATCAGAATTTCAATTTAGACGGGTATTCAAAAAATAAATATGAATGATTGTTAATTATTAGAGATGAACAGAAAAATGGAATGCTGGAATGTTGGAATATTGGAGGATGGAATTTTGAATCCTCCGGATATCTATTTCATAGTTTTACAACATTCTGCTATTCAAACCCATTAATCTATTATTCCATTTTTCTATTATCCCAATCAAATAAAATTAACAGACTCCAATTAGGTAGCATAGTACTGAGTTTATTTAAACTCATGTAAAATACAAACTCAAAATCAGAGGAGAAAAAAATATGGAAACTCTCAAACTTGGATTTATTGGTGCAGGATTCATTGCAAAATTTCAGGTTCTTGCGATGACCCAGGTAAATAACACAGAATTAGTTGGTGTTTATTCAAAAGAAGGATCGGGGGATCTTCAGAAATATGCACAAAAAAATGATGTCGGAAAATGCACGGTGTATAAAAGTATCAGGGAGCTCTGCAATAACTGTGATGCTGTTGCCATCTATGCACCAAATTATGCCCGTATCGAAATTATGGAAGAGATTGTTGCCGCAGTGAAAGCAGGGGCTGAGTTAAAGGGGATCATATGTGAGAAACCACTGGCACGGACTGTGAAGGAGGCGCAGCAACTTGTGGATCTGGCAAATGGAGTTCATCTTAACACCGCCTATCATGAGAACCAGATCCACATGAAATCCATTCATAATGCACTGATCCAGCTTGAACCTGTACAACGCATCATGGGACCCATTGCTCTCGCCAGGAGCTCAGAAGAGCACAGCGGGCCCCACGAACCATGGTTCTGGGATCCCACACGCCAGGGTGGTGGCGTGCTGGCAGATATGGGCTGTCACAGTATTGCAGTATCCTGGTATGTGCTTACACCGTTTGATAAACCTGTCACCTTCCTGGAACCTGTTTCAGTCTCCTGTGATGTATCCCTGCTGAAGTGGGGAAAGCCGGATTTCAGGAAAAAACTGATGGATAAGATGGGAGTGGATTACAATAAATTGCCGGCAGAGGATTTCTGTACTGGTATCATCACCTTTCGTAATCCTGAAACAGGGCAGCTGGTGAAAGGCCAGTTTTCCAACTCATGGATGTATGACAAACAGGGATTACGTTTACTGATGGAAGGCCTGGGACCCGGTTATACTTTTGAAATCAATTCACTGCGTTCCCCGTTAGAGGTATTTATTGCTGACGAAGCTGCCGAATCGGTTGCCAATGCCGAAGCAGCCCTTGAAAAGGCCACTGCATCCAGGGGATTGATGGCCATTCAACCCAATGAAGCAGACCTGTACGGATATGTGGATGAGACCAGGGACACCGCCCGTGCTTTCCTGAACAATAAGAAACCTCTGTTAGATTGGAAATTCGGACTTGAAATAACAAAACTGGTTCAGGCAAGTTATATGGCGGCGGAACAGAAGAAAACCATTGACCTCACTGATCAGGGAATCCAGAAAGATTTAATGAATTTTCAATCTATGGTGGCACAGGGCAGAGGTGGTGAGATATTGTTTAGCTAATATACTTTCTTTAAAATAATATTGTAAGCTATTAGGCCCTGTTGGTAATTTAGGGCACTCAGGCCAGCAGGTCTTTTATTTCGCACCAATTTATTATTAAATGTGGGGCTGTGTCACAACTATTATTTCACGTAATGATCACCAAGAAAACATGAAGTGCCCAAAGAATACATGTCTGTTAACCAACATTTTGCAGTCTTTGCGAAAACTTTGCATGATCCGCGTGAAACCTTAAATTGAAGTGGTGACACAGCTCCCTTTAATGTTACATCACGCTAAAAGACTATTGCCACTTGGAAACCGGTAATGCTTACTCTCCATATTCATGCCCACCAGGAACCAAGTGTCGTCAGAGAATTGTAATGGGATTTTATCTGTTCCAAAATTGGATATATTTGGTCGGGATAAATGGAAAACACAGGGAAATATGCTTTAATAACCGGAGCCTCTTCCGGCATAGGTTGGCATTTTACGGAGGCACTGGCACAAAGAGATTATTCTGTTGTGGCAGTAAGCAACCAGCCGGCACAGCTTGATGATCTGAAAAAGAGACTGGAAAAGCTATACAGGATCATTGTCGTCACACTGAACATGGACCTAACACAGGAGAATTCTGCACAGAAGGTTTTTGATTATTGTAAAGAGAAAAATCTGATAGTAGAAGTTCTGATCAATAATGCAGGAATATTTTTTTTCGGAGAAGCTGTAACAGTCGATTATTCCCTTGGAAAGTCAATTCTTGGGCTTCATATTATTACTCCCGCCATGCTATGCCGTCTTTTTGGAGAACAGATGATGAAACGGCAAAGAGGATTCATCCTGAATGTTTCATCCATCGCTGCTGTGATGCCATATCCATGTATTTCACTTTACGGACCGACAAAAGCTTTCCTTCGTAACTTCACACGTGCTCTCCGGACTGAAATGAAATATCACGGAATAAATGTGACATGTCTTATCCCCGGACCAGTTGATACGGAATTATATGATGCTGGTAATTTTAATAAACCATTATTAAGAAAGCTGGGGATAATGAAAAACCCGGAGACTGTGGCACATGCGGGTATTAGGGCACTCTTTAAGAACCATGCAGTATGTATTCCCGGATTGTTGAATCAATTTATAATTCTTCTTTTACCTGTATTACCTTATTTTATCATCAATATCATATACAGAAGAAATTTCTTTGACCGGGAACCGAAGGAATAAAGAAGCCTCAAAAACCCGGGCGGATAAACTCACCAGTAACCTTATGTTAATATTGTGGGACGTGACAGGATCGAACTGTCGACCTCATGCGTGTGATCCGCCAGATGGTGGACTGAACCGTTCCCGAAACGGTAACGAAAAAGAAGATTTAGACCGTTTCGAGGATCCTCGAAAAACATACACGATTGAAAATCGCCTGTCTTTCGGGACTGAGTTAACGCTCCTTATTATGCAATAAGTGATTTTTCTAAATCTGTGCCAGTTTTGCCGGGGAAATTTAATCAACTTTAATTATCCGGCTTCCCGGCCCGACACCATTCTCATTTATTGCCTCAATTGTGAAATAATAGGTTCTTTGACTGTCGAGAGCTTTCAGCCAGTATTCATTGGAGGTATAAACCATGATACAATTGTATAGCTTATCCGGATCGGTTCCTATGTATATATTATAGGCATATGCATTATCCACCGGGCACCATTTAAGCCAGGCGGAGCGTTTGTCTTTGGCGGTGCGTAAAACCATAAAATCTTTCACGGCAGATGGGAGATCCCCTTTACCAAGTCCGAATACCCGGAATCCGCTGATAGCGAACCTGCCGGTTGGCATGTGGATGTTGACAAGCTTCAGGTATCTTGTCTCAACAGGATTTTCCAGCTCAATATAATCGTGTGGAACATCTGTTTTATTCCTGCTCTTATCAACCAGGAGATTCCATTTCCTGCTATCTGCTGATTCCAGGATTTTATACTGATGATATAATCCTTCAGCTTTTCCCAGGATTTCAGCATCCTGGTCAGCATAATTGATTTGAATAGCCCTGACGGTCATGACAGCACCCAGGTCGGTCTGAATCCACTCATTGGCCGCATTTGTGGCAGCACTCCAGTAGGTCTTGATATCCTCATCAACTGCATTATTGGTATGATAGTTACCGAAAGTAGATGAAACCGTAACAGGTTTTTTATAGTTGAGCAGCATCCATCCTGTGAACCGTGATTTTGAATGATTTTCCTTCCCCTGAGGCAACCATGTCGGATAATCCCCAAAGGCAGTATTACAGTTTAACACCCCCTCATCATCAAATCCCGCCGGCCATAAACCAAGCCTTCTCTCGAAGTTATTCTTAACGGAGATTGCCATCGTTGAGACATGCCACAGGTTTCCCCAGTTATCATAAAAAGTTGAGCCATGGCCCGCTCCCCGGGCAAAGCCTCCGGGTTTAAAACTGAAAGGCATCGACTGTGGTGTGAAAGGCCCCAGTGGTCCGTCTCCGACCAGTACACCATCGGCATACCCGCTGAATTCAGTCCCGGGTGCCCCGTACTGAAGATAGTATTTCCCGTTATGTTTTGTCATCCACGCACCTTCCAGGAACGGATCCAGGAATGTATTATCCATATGCTCACCAAACCGTTGCCAGCCATAGCGCCATGGTTCAAGAAAATAAAGTTCTTTTCTTGTGCCTATGGGATCCAAGGTTTTTCGGTTCAGCTCAACACCGTAAACCGGATACCTGTTGCTGCTTCCATTGTACATGTAAAGTTTCCCGTCGTCATCGGTGAAAAATGCTGGATCCCAACCACCGATCTCAAAAGAATCAACTAGTGGTTTCCACTGGTCTTCCAGTGGATTTGTACTCATCCAGATGGTGAAATTAGTGGTATATGTTGAACCTAAAACAATCATGGTATCTCCTATAATTCCGACCGCCGGGGCACAGAGCTCGTCATATCCTTCATTCCATGGACGAAGAAATTTCCTGGGAATGAAATTCCATTCTGACAGATCTTTACTCCACCAGTAGCCCCACTGATTGGTAGAAAACAGGAAATAGGTATCCTTATAATTAACGATTACGGGATCAGCAGTTGCCCTGTGCCTCCCCCATCCTGAATAATCCGGGATGGGTGTATATCCGTAATCAAGATTCATTGGATTACAGTATGTCCTTGGTTCCTGGGCCTTGATAGATAGTATACTGAAACTGGCAACAATGCATACAAACAATTTCATTCTGTGTCGATTCATATTTTTTTTTGAATAGATCCGGTAAATAATTAAAGCCCGGTTGGCAATCCTGACCACTCACCTGAGTAAATCATTCGGGCAGGAACGTACCGTTCGGCAAATGCGATCGGACTTTTCGGGTTAACTTAATGGTATATAAACCTGGTTCTTTTGATTCCGGGTTGATTCCTGATTTGAATCTTATTCCTCAAGCCCCACTTTCTTTAAAAGATCGATGAATCTTGGATCAGAACTGAATTCATCTAGTTCCGGATAATTCTTTATAAATGTCAAACTTAGATCATGGTCTTCATAAGCCTTTTCCAGGCTCATGAAGCCCTTTTCTTCAAAACCTAATGTAAAATATAATAAAGCTAAGTGAAATGGAGAAATATATTCTGTTTCTGTTAATATAACTAACTCATCCAGTAATTGATTGGCTTTATCCAGGTCTCCCATATGGGCATAAAAAATTCCTCTCAACAATATATTTCCGGTTTTTTGAATCACAGAAAGTGCATTTTCATACATTCCTTTATATAAATAGGCTTTTGCAAGGTTGTAGTGCACCTCGGAAAATTCCGGATCAATTTCTACGACTTTATTCAGGGCATCAATTGCATTATCATATTGCCGGGCATTCATATATATTACACCTACATTTCGATTTATTACCAATGATAATGGATCAAGATCACGAGCTTTCAATATTTCATCAATAGCCTGTTCGAAATGTCCTTTTGATTTTAATAATAAAGCGTACCAATGATGTGCTGTTGCATATTCAGAATCAAGTTCAATGGCTTTAAGATATTCTTTCTCTGCAGCTTCAAACTTCCATTCGTTGAAATATACATAACCGATAGAGGTATGGGCTTCAGCAAGGGAGTTATCTTTTTCCAGAGCTTTTAACGCCGCCTTTTCTGCCTTTAAAAAATATTCAGGATTTGGTACGGGAGCATACCAGGATAACATTGAATAAGAATCAGCTAATCCAATATACGCCAGGGCATAGTTTGAGTCCTGGATTAGAGCCTGATTGAAAAATTCCATGGCTTTTAATAATGTTTCTTCCGTTCTGAAATTCCAGAAATAACGTCCCTTCAAATAGAGATTATATGCCTCAGGATTGTTTGTTGTCTCTTCCTCAATTTGTTGGATTTCTTCAGGTGTGAGAACTATTTTCAGTTCATCAGCAATTCTAACAGCTATGTTTGCTCTGATTTTAAAAATATTCTCCCATTTACCTTTAAACTCTTCTGCCCAGAGATGTTCATCATTTTCTGCCCGGATAATCTGGACATGAATACTAACATCTTCTTTCTGACGTTCGACACTGCCTTCAATAATGAAGTTTGCACCAAGTTCTTTTCCAATTACAGGAATAGATGGTTTATTTGAGCCTTTGTATTGTGAGGTAGATGTATAGGAAAATACATGAAATTCATTAATTTTTGATAATTGTGTATTGATCTCATTGGCAATTGCATCTCCCATGTGTGCATATTCTTCATCACTGTTCCAGTTCTCAAAAGGAAGCACCGCAATGGATTTTTCCATTCTAACAATTTGCTTTCCACCACCAATGATGTTAAACAGGAATAAAGCCACAACAACAATCACAACAACCAGTGCAAGTCCGGAAAGAAATAATATCAACCTTCTTTTTAGTTTCTGAGCTTGGGCAGTGGAATCATCCATGCCTTTAGGTTCAGTTACTATTTCTTCTGCCTCTGCTTTGGCACCAATTTTAGTCTCCTTGTATTTCAGATACCATTTTATAATAGTTGTAAGGTTAATTAAAACAGGTCGAACCTGTTCCGGATCAAAATCTTTAGGATGGGCACCGAAGGTTGACACACTATTCAGGTGTTGCATGGCAACGATAATATGGGAGGGTACCTTCTCTTCCCTGTTGAGCTTGTCAATGATTCCTTTCAGCGGTTCTGTTTTGCGGGATCTTTTCAGTTCACATTCACAAAGATCGTTTATAATAACCTCCAGGCACCTTCTTGAGTAGAGCAATACCATGTTTTCATCATCGGCTTTAACTAACCGTTCCAGTTCCTTCTCCAATACAGGGAACTTGCTTTTAATGGAGGTGTATAAGACTTCTAGGTTTTTTATTTCGGATGACCAGATCTGCATGAGAGTGAGGAATTTTAGTCAGGTTTGACTGTATAAAAATAAGTTAATTCAAATTTAAAATCAAATAGTGAAAAGGGCTAAGGTTCGCTTTGTGAAATGCAAGCCCTGATCAGGCTGGCAATTTTGCAAAACAAAATTATTTCACAGGGCAAGGCTAAGGCTAAAAAAAAAGTTGTCAGTTGTCAGTTCGTTGTCTGTTTTTATTGCCTAAGTGAGGCCGGTTTCCAACCGGACATTCAATACCACTGAGGAAAGCAGATAAGCCCGCCTGTCCCGATTTACCTGGAATACCCGAATAATATTATTTATTTAACTATCAACACCTTACGTTAAAGCTCATGTGCGCTATTATAAGCGAATACTGTCCGCTTATAATAGAATTCCCTGCTGTTGGTAAACAAAGTTTATGTTTGTTTCAAAATTCATGTTCAATAATTTTTATCATGAAAACACTAAATAATTTCAAATCAAAATCAATGAAAATCTCTTTGACATTTGTTGATCTATTTCTGCTACCGGAAATGGCAGGAGCGTCAAGAGTCAGCCGCACTATAGTTAGTTATAACACTAAAAACTTAAATATGAAACGCAGCATTATAATCTTATTTCTTCTTCTTGGAGCAAATGTTTTTGCTCAGGTGCCTGTTAATTCGTTACAACGGAACAGCTTACAGCTCATCTTTGGTGTTAACCAGTTAAAAGAGGAAAATCTTCACGCAAAAGTGCATTCCGGTCTGATAACCGGAATTTCTTATCAGCACTGCCTGGGAAGCAAAAATATTTCTGATTTCGACATCAGTATTAAATGGTCAAGGGCAAAAACTGCATATGAAGATTTATCTGCCACGGCAAACGCCCATTTATCCGGAAGTTACCGGTATTTATTCAAAATATTTAACCTGTCTGAGATCTCATATGTACTGGGGCCTCAAATCAACATGCAGTATAATGTTAGTGTCTACCCGAACTGGGACGAAAGCCATCTGTACTGGGCAAACCACATCGATCTTGGTACAGACAATATACTGTTATACCGGTTATCTGAATCAGGGATACTATTCTTCGATTTAAGATTTTCAATTTTTTCAGCTTTTAATCAACCGGAATATAACAGGATGTACAAATATGATGACTCCACATTTGAAGGTATAGTGAAAAATTTTCACTCGGATTACGAGTTCGGAAGCGTCAATAAAGCGTTCCGGTTAGCTATCCACATGGAATATCAATTTCATTTGAACCCAAAATGTACGCAAGCTTTATGCTATTCTTATGATTACTTAAGAATTAAGGGAAATGAAAATTTACCATTTCAAAATAATATACACCAGGTTGGATTTAAAATTTATTTCAGATGAAAAAAGTTAATTTATTAATCGTAATGCTGTCAGTTTTAAGCTCCTGCATGAAGGATGAGCCATTTAAAACTGCATACAGAGGTTTCGAACCATCCGTAATGAATGATGGTTGGGAAATATCAAATCCTGAAAATGAGAATATGGACGGCTCCATTCTGGACCAGGCGTACATGTTGGTTCATAGCGACGACAGATACCTGATGGCCAGAAGCTTGCTTGTTTTTCGGAATAATAAATTAGTGGCAGAAGCATATCCGTATGATGCTGCTGATATTGATGCAATACAAAACATACAGTCCTGCACCAAGTCAATTACTTCCATCATGACAGGGATTGCTGTGCATGAGGGGAAAATTGATTCACTAACCGAAAAACTCTTTTCTATCTACCCGGAATACTTCGACCAGGATATCCATAAAAGAACAATTTCCATCGAAGATGCTCTCACCATGCGGACAGGACTCGGATTTGACAATGGAACACATACATTGGAACTGTATAAAACAAATTCCAGTTCAATAGCATATGTGCTGTCTCTCGAAAGTGTTTATCCTTCAGGCATGATCATGAAATATAAAGATGGGGATCCCCAGCTGGTATCAAAAGCAATTGAAATGAAAACCGGTAAAAAGCTGAGTGATTATGCGAATGAAAAATTGTTTTCCCCTCTGGGAATAACAGAATGGAAATGGGAATCTGCAAAAGATGGGACTACTTTTGGGGCCGTCAGCCTGTTTTTAAAACCGCGCGACTTCGGTAAAATAGGACAACTCTTATTGCAGAACGGGAAATGGGATAACATATCAATAATAGACAGCACATACTTATCGCTGGCAACAAGTATAAAAGTAACCGCTGATTTTAACGAGGCCCAGTATGGATATTATTTCTGGATATTACCGGCTTTTGAAGGTTACGCTGCTGAAGGCCATGGCGGACAATTTTTGCTGGTGGTGCCCCCGAAAAAGCTTGTTGTTGTCTATACAGCCTGGCCGTATACAAGCGGTGATTTTTTCGACCAGGCCAGTGAATTGATGAGTATCATAATAAACAGCTGTAACTGAGTGGCACATTTGATTATGGTCTCAGTTGAATACCGATTGTCGCAAAATATGACAACTTCTTTGCAAAGTATAAATTGATTATATACCAAATCTGATAAAAAATAAAACATGAAAAAGATCATTTTATTCGCTCTGAGTCTGTTTCTTTTCGCGGCTTATGCCCAATCACAAAAAACCAGATCTCACACCCACAGTCTGAACATCAACTACCTGCAGCTGAAAGAAGAGATGAATTACGGACTGGTGTTTCGTGGCCCCGGCCTCAGTTATGTTTTCTCTCATCAATGGCGAAATGACAGGAGCGTGTTAAATTATGAGGCCCTGATCGGTTTTACATACCTGCAGACCCGCACGGTTCCTGCCGGGAACATAAATATTGTCCCGGTAAATCTAAACTATCTGTTTAAAGGTATCGTTGGTAATAATATGATGGTCGGTCCATCCTTAATAGCCGATTACAATTATCAATTCAATCCTGACCTGCACAGCGGCCATTCATTCTGGTTTACACATTACAGCTTCGGTGGAATGATGCAATATAACCATAAAATTGGGAGACAACTGTTTGCATTTTCACTGAATACTTCATTGTTCGGAATTACCTCACGGCAACCTGAATACCACGATCCATATTTCTGGGACCTGAGTGCAGGGGATATTGTGAAATATTTTCACCAGGATCTTCACTTCGGAAGCTGGAATGAATATAACTGTTCTGAACTCGAAATCCGGTGGGTACCTGCAGGAAATTCACGCTTCTTGTTTTCCTATGAAATAAATTATATGGGATATTACAGGGAACCAAAACTATCATTCCTGAATCAATCCTTAAAACTTATTATTCAACCAAAATTTAAGTAGCCATGAAAAAGATCATATTGCCTTATATTTTTTCAGTATCCCTGGCACTCACTTCCTGTTTTAAGGAAGAAGACATGAAAGTACCTTACCAGGGTTATACTCCCATTGACATTTCAGACGGATGGATTCTTTCGGATCCTGCTTCTGAAAGTATGGATCCGGTACAACTGGATAAAATTTTCAGGGATGTTTATACGGATGATCATAACTGGATGATGAAAAGCCTGCTTGTGTTCAGGAACGGCAAATTACTGGCTGAATGTTATCTGAAAGATGAAGCAGACAGGACGGCAATAGATGCCATCTGGTCGTGCACAAAACAGTTGAATGCCATTATTACAGGTATTGCCATCGATCAGGGTTATATCGGCAGCATCAATGACTCCATCGGTAAATATTTACCGGAATATCTAGACAGGTTTCCTGATAAGAAAGGTATCTTAATTAAACATTTACTCACCATGAAATCAGGCATTGCATTCGATAATGGTACGGATAACGATTTGCTGAAACGGCATAAGGTTGATAACAGCATTGATTATATATTAGGTCTGGATTTAAATGATCAGCCGGGTACAATCTACAGTTACAAAGACAGTGATCCACATTTACTTTCTGCCATTGTCCAGAAGGCTACCGGAAAACCGCTGGATGAATTTGGCAAAGATGTTTTATTTGATCCGTTAGGATTAACAAACTATCACTGGCACCGGTATTCAGATGGTGTTACCATGGGTTCGTGGGGTATTCTCACAACTCCCCGTGAACTGGCCAAAGTTGCCCAATGTGTCCTCGATAGTGGCCGTTATCATGACCGGCAGATTATTCCATCTGATTGGTTGCAGGAAATGCTGAGTGTACAGGTGCCCAATGCTGATGGCGAACTTGCCTTCGGATATTTGTGGTGGAGTTTTCCTTCAAAGGGCTGGTATTTTACCCGGGGACACGGAGGCCAGTATGCATTTATCATACCATCCAGGCAGTTGCTGGTTGTTATAACTTCTTTACCCAATGTTGATGATGATTGCTCGGTACCAATCGAATACCATATAGGTATAGTGGATAGAATTGTAGCAACTGCTCTATAAATCCCTCTAAATCAACTGAAAGTGAAGTTCCGGTTTAACGAAAAACCATGTTATCCGATTTATTAATTACACTGCTCCTCAGATATAACTTAATTTAACGTGAGTTCGATATAGCACTTCATATATCGAACTCACGTTCATTTAGGAAATTTCTTGCTGTACAGATTTTAAATACGGGTGAATAAATTCGTTAACCGGATTTATTTCCCGGATTCCGTTTAATTCATACTTAACCGGATACAGGGTATAAAATAATATTCATAAATTTGGTTCAGGTAAAGCCGGAATTTCACCTTGGTTAAAATTGAACCAAATATTAATGTATTTGCTTTCCTTATTCTTCTCGGGGTTGTCCAGGGTCTTATTCTTTCTTATTTCTTTCTAAATAAAAAAAACAGGTTAAACCAGCCGAATATTTTTATAGGCCTGTTGATGCTGGTATTTTCCCTTATATCCCTGGATATTTTCCTGTGTTATACGGGGTATATGGCTAAGGCCCCATATTTTGATAATTTTAGCGAAAGTCTCAGCTTCAGCATCGGGCCTTTGTTTTATATCTATATTATCTCGAGTATAAAAGGGAAATTAAAAACCATCCAGCTTCTGCATTTTTTGCCTTTTATTTTCTATACAATCTATCTTCTATTATATTTTGTTCAACCAGCTGATTATAAATATTATGCGTATGCCCACACTTATTTCCCGGACATGGATCATGAAGTTATTAATCCCATTTTCAACACCGATCCTCTTTATTTAAGAAAATATCTTGACGAGATAACAATGCTTCAATTATCATTATATTATATTCTATCCTTCGTATCGATTGTTAATTCTTTCAGAATGGAAAAAGTCTCAATATTTACCGGGAGATATAAAAACCTGAGCTGGCTGCGGAATTTTACTATTTCTTTATTCTTACTTTTTCTGATCTTTATTATTGTGACATTTACTCTGGGTGGTGATATTGGTGATTATCTTATATCATCTTTTATGGCTCTCATCATATATGGGACAAGTGTGAATGTAATCAGGTCATCGGGATTTTTCACAGAACATCTGAACACTGCTTTTACAGTAAGTAAGAAATATGCTAGGTCTTCTTTAAGTGAGGAAGATAAAGCTGAAATCCTGATGAAATTAAAGGACTGCATGGAAAATGAAAGATATTATAAAAGTAACATTGCCTCCCAATCCCAGATTTCTAAAAAGCTGCTTATTCCGGTACATCATATTTCACAGGTTATTAATGAAAAATTAAACCAGTCCTTTTTTGAATTTATAGCAACGTACCGTATTAAAGAAGCTGAGAAATTATTGTTAAATCCTGATTACAATCATCTGACTGTTGAAGAAATAGCTGAAGAAGTAGGTTATATTTCAAAATCGGCTTTTAATAAAACCTTCAAAAGAATCACCGGTAAAACACCTTCCGAATACAGGACCTGAACATTAAGAGGATTCAGTTCCTGAATATGTATGCCATTATAAGCGAACAACATCCGCTTATAATGAAATTCCCTGTTATCCATCAGCAAAGCCTATGTTTGGTGTAAAATTTATGTTAAACCAAAATTTTACATCATGAAAACTTTAACCTATTTAAAATCAAAATTAGTTACATTTTCCCTGACTCTGGCAACATTTCTTCTGTTAGCCGGAAATGCTTCACTTTTTTCACAGGAAGTCCGTTCTGTTTTCAGGAATGATACAGTAACCAGATTTAGATGGGGCTTAGAACTGAAAACAGCGGGCATCCAGGATGAATTTGCAACTCAATATGGAATGTATGCGGGTGCTACATTCAATCATTCTTTGATGGCAGGAATGGTTGTATCACTGAACGTCACCCACCCTTCAGTAAACTATGGCTACATGGGAATGATGGTGAAGTACATTTATAAGCCTGCCAGCATCATCCATATGAGTGGTCAGTTTACTTTTGGTGCCGGTTCCACAAGAGATTACGAAAATGCAAAAACCAGTACGTTTGACAATTTCGGAAATATTTATGGCACCGGATTTTATTTTATCGAACCGGTAATCAATACTGAGATTAACCTTGGTGTTAAAACCAGCTTGATTTTTGGCCTGGGATACCGGCTGGTAAATGGAATTAATCCCGCCAGTCAACACATTTCCTTAACTCATGTATCCGATAAGGATCTTACGGGTGTTACAATCACAGCAGGTGTTCAATTTGAATTAAAGTAATAAAGTTGCAGAGCCGGTTATTCAGATTGATTACCGGCTTTTTCTTTCTATCTTTTATGCAATCCATAAACATCGATATAGCCCTGGCACTCATTCTGGTAATTCCATTCCATGGTATTTTCCTTTCCATATTCTTTTTTATCAATTCCGGATGGAAGGTGTCCCCTAATTTTTTTCTGGGGTTGCTGCTTCTGGTCTTATCTTCGCTCATACTATTTCAGCTAACGGATCTCCATTATAAATGTATCGCTTTTAATAATGCACGACATTTTTCATTATATGAGTTGCTGATCAGTCCTTTTCTATTTCTTTATAATCTAATAATGATTAAACCTGTCCTGCCAGGTCGAATATATTTACACCTTTTGATTGCGATTTTTAATTTTTTACTCTTTGTTTTAACAGAATCTGTCAGTAGTCCTATTTTTATAGTACTGGCGGTTGTATTTATAATAATAAACGGTCTATACCTGGCCGGTTCGGTTCGTTTACTTATTGATTTAGTAAAAAACCCTGAATTTAGTTGGGAGTATTTGCAAGCTTCAGAATGTCATGGTATCATAATTATTAACATACTGATATGCAGCACTATTATTATAAGTATAATTTTCTATCTGATCTGTCCTGTCAATAATATTCATCTAACCCAGGTATTGAAGGCTCTCGTAATATACTACATTTATTTCCGGATTTTGAACAGGGCTGATTTCCCCAATTAGTGAAAATTATACCCGATCAACCAATTATTAAAACTACCAGCTATCAAAGAGTACGATTGATAACATCCGATATGTCGAGGAAGGTTGATTTTTATAACTTCTCCAGGGTGCCTGGGAGATCCCTCTACGAATTTCGGCAAATAGGGATGACTTGTTTCAGTTCAGCATACCTTCATATTTAAATAATTCATTCATTAGAAAAGTTATCTCAAACCCGATTTTTCACAACTTCAATTTGTAAAATTGACAGGCCATTTCTGAAAACTCAGGACGATGATTAAACCATCAACAAATAATAGTGTCAAATAAAGAATAAAAATATCAAAGTATATGAACAAAAGTGTTTATGGATTTTTACTGGCAGTTTTTTCATTAGGTTTATACAATTATGGGATTTGCCAGGAGGCTGTGAAGATCAAAAGGATCTCCTCCCCAATTGAATTTGATGGTATCCCGGATGAACCGGCATGGGAGACCCTGGATCTGTTTCCCCTGACCATGCACAGGCCTAATTTCGGTAACCAGCCTTCCGAAAAGAGTGAGGTTAGGATTGGTTATGACGATGAATTCCTTTGGGTAGGAGCAAGCCTGTTCATGGCCGACGCATCAAAGATTTTTGCTGCTACAAAGAAAAGGGATGAGATGCTTTTTGGTTATGATGCTTTTGGGATTGTGCTGGATACCTATAATGATAATGAGAATGCCCTGGCATTCTACACTGCTCCCACAGGACTCAGAACCGATTATACTATTTTCAATGATGCCACAGGTGGATTTGGGCCCGGAGGACCAGGAGGAATGAATATCAGCTGGAATACTTTCTGGGACGTAAAAACAACCAGGGATGATAATGGATGGTATGTGGAAATGAGGATCCCGTTTTCCAGTCTGAAGTTCAAACCGGAAAATGATGTGGCAACCATGGGGCTCATTATAACCCGCAATATAAGTGCTAACACCGAGACGGACACCTACCCGGTTATCGATCCCAGGTATGGTTTCATGTCTACCAATAAGCCGTCACTGGCACAAACAATTGAAATTGAAGGAGCCAGGCCCTCAAAACCCTTATATGTTGCACCTTATGTTTTAGGAGGATTTTCGCGTGACTGGTCTCTCAATGAAATGGAAACCGGGTATGTTATGGAAGATAATCCTGAATACAATGCCGGGATTGATATAAAATACAATATCAACAGTAATCTTACGCTTGATCTTACTGGAAACACCGATTTTGCCCAGGTTGAAGCGGATGACCAGCAGGTTAATCTGACAAGGTATTCACTTTTTTTCCCGGAAAAGCGTATGTTTTTCCAGGAGAGATCGAGCCTGTTTGATTTCAGGCTGGGAGGATTTACCGACAACCTGTTTTACAGCAGGAACATCGGGCTCTCAAGAGGCCAGCCCATCAGAATTTATGGAGGAGCAAGGCTTGTCGGAAGATTCGGGAAATGGGATATGGGATTCCTGGATATGCAAACTGCGGAACATGAGGAAACACCGGGAGAGAATTTCGGTGTTGTCAGGATGCGGCGGCAGGTGATCAATCCCAACTCCTATGTGGGAGGAATATTCACCTCACGCATCGGGATGAATGGAAACCATAATTTCGCATATGGGATTGATGGAATATTCCGGCTTTTCGGGGATGATTACTTAATTGTCAAACTGGCTCAGAGCTATGATGACCAGGTTGACAGTAAGCTTTCATCTCTCGATCCATCCTTCCTGCTGGTTAACTGGGAACGCAGATCGGAAGAAGGATTTGCCTACAACTTAAATTATACATACTCGGGACAGAATTTTCAACCCGGAATTGGATTTATAATGCGGGGTGGTGTACAGGGAATAAATGGTCAATTGCTTTATGGATGGATCCCGGGAGAGCAGTCAAGGCTTTTTAACTACAATGTGAATGTGAGGGCTGAACGATATACCAGGCTTGAAGATGGAAACCTTGAAGCTATGCAGATATCTCCGGGATTTGAAATCAATACAAAAAAGGATATTCATGCTGAAATATCGCTCGAAATTCAGAAGGAAGGTGTACTTTTTGATTTTGACCTGTCAGATAGTATAACGATAACAGCTGGTGAGTATTTATTCACCGGAGTTGAAGGAAGAATCGGTACTTCTGATTCCAAAAGGATTTCAGTCAGGGGAGACATTTATGGTGGCCAGTTTTATGATGGAAGAAGAATAGGTTTCGAAGCTGAAACCAATTTTAACTTTTCATCCAGCTTCATCCTTTCACCCGGTTATGAATTTAATAATCTCCATTTCCCTGACAGAGCAACCAATACTTCGCTCAATATTCATTCAGTCAATATGAAAGCCCAGTACATGCTCAGCACAAAGTTATCCGCCACCATACTGGTCCAGTATGTAAACACAGAAGATGAATTTATCGGAAATTTCCGGCTGAGGTACAATCCACGGGAAGGTATAGATTTTTACCTGGTATACAATGATTACCGGCCTATCATCAAAAGGAGTTCAATTCCGGAACTGCCACAATTTTTCAATAAGACAATACTGGTGAAATATACGCATACCTTTATTCTATAAACAAGATGTTGTACAGATGAAACGAGTATATTTATAATCAGATTTTGGGGCTGTGTCACAACTAATATTTCACGCAATGATCGCCAAGAAAACATGAAGTGCGCAAAGAATACGTGTCTGTTAACCAACACTTTGCAGTCTTTGCGAAAACTTTACGTGCTCTGCGTGAAGCCTTAAATTGAAGTTGTGACACAGTCCCAAATACTATTTATAATACAGTTACTAAGAAATTCAAACCACTTAATGCGTAAGTAAAAATAAAATTCAAATCGAATGAATATCTTACGAAAATCAACGGTTTTTCTGATAGTTTTATTAAATATTCAGGTTGGTATCTGTCAAAATCAGATTCCTCGTCTTCAAAAGAAAGGTAACAGAACCCAGCTCATTGTTGAGGGGAATCCTTTTATCATTCTGGGGGGAGAACTGGGCAATTCTTCAGCTACAACGATTGAAAATATGCACTTCATCTGGCCCAAACTAAAAGCCATGAATCTCAATACAGTTCTGATTCCGGTTTATTGGGAATTGATTGAAAGTGAAGAAGCCAAATTTGATTTTTCCCTTGTTGAGCAGATCATAACTGAAGCGCGGAATAATAAATTAAAACTCGTTTTTCTCTGGTTTGCATCATGGAAAAACAGTATGTCATGTTATGCACCCGGATGGATTAAATTAAATCAGGAAAGATTTCCAAGAATAAAAGATGACAAAAACCGAAGTCATGAAATTCTAACTCCTTTTAGTGAAAACAATTTAATGGCAGATTTGAATGCATTCGAAAAATTAATGAGCTTTATTAAAGATTTTGATGAAACCAACCAGACCGTAATCATGATCCAGGTAGAAAATGAAATTGGAATGTTACCAACAGCGAGAGATTATCATCCGCTGGCAAATGAAGCATTCAAAAAGAATGTCCCTGGGGAGTTGATCAAATATATGCAGCAAAACAGGAACAAACTTGTACCTGAGTTTCTGGATATCTGGGGCAAAAATGGATTTAAAACCTCCGGTAACTGGGAAGAAATCTTTGGAAAGGGTACACATACGGATGAAATATTTATGGCATGGTATTATTCAAAATATGCCAACAGAATTATTGAAGCAGGGAAAAAGATTTACCCGTTACCCATGTTTGTAAACGCAGCCCTGAACAGACCGAACAGAGAACCCGGAAGCGGCTATCCCAGTGCCGGTCCTCTGCCTCATCTGATGGATGTCTGGAAAGCTGCAGGTCCCTCAATTGATTTTCTTGCACCGGATATTTATTTTCCTGCATTTAAACATTGGAGCGATTTATATACCCGCCAGGGAGATCCTCTATTTATTCCGGAACACCGCTTTGATAATACTGCAGCGTATAAATCACTGTATGCTATAGGCCATTATGGTGCTTTGGGATTTGCCCCTTTCTCAATTGAGTCGACAGATGAGCCGGAAAATGAACCGCTTGGAAAAGTTTATCACTTACTGGCACAGCTATCACCAATTATCTCAGCAAACCAGGGACAGGGCAAACCAGAAGGAGTATTATTTGACAAAGAGAACCGGGAAACAATCATTCAGATGGGGAAATATGAATTCACTTTCCGCCATGATTATACTTTGGGATGGTCTCCCGGCGCCAATGCCGATGAATGGCCCATGACGGGCGCAATCATCATTCAAACCGGCGAAGATGAATTCTATATTGCCGGTTCGGGAGTGGTGGTTACTTTTAAACATACAGATGATGATTCTGTAAATACCGGAATATTAAAAGTTGATGAAGGCAGATTTGAAAACAATGACTGGATCATATTACGCCATTTAAATGGTGACCAGACGCATCAGGGAAGACATTTACGGATCCCGGAAGGAGATTATAGTATTCAAAGGTTGAAACTGTATACTTACAAATAACCTGATATAAGTCGTAAATCCCCAACCATTTGCAAATCAGAGATTTGCAGTTATTCAGAACCGGACTTTTGTATTTCACTCGACAATCCACTGTTTTATAGAATTTTTATGTCATGAAAGAAAAGATTTATTAAATTTACTTTAGGTTAGTTTTAATATGGAAAGGAGAGCCTGTCAGAAAATCAACTCTCACCAGACTTAATTAATCATTTATCAGTAATAATTTTCAACATTTAATTATTAACCATCTAAAATTATACTACCATGAGAAAAATTACTTCTTTCTTACTGGGTATTTTCTTTTTGTTCTTCTGTATTTTCAATAACAGCTGTATAGGATCTTTCAAATTAACACAGAAGACATATGACTGGAATAATTCACTCGGAGGTAAATGGATTAACAACCTTGTTTTCTGGGCGTTTTTAATTTTACCGGTTTATGATTTCGTTTTATTTATCGACTTTGTTGTTCTTAATGTCATAGAATTTTGGAGTGGCAGTAATCCACTGTCAATGAATGAAGGGGATGAAGAAATCCAAATAGTTAAGTCAGGAAATAAGGAATACATGATTAAAGCCACCAAAAATAAATTTCATATTGAGCAGATAAAAGGTCCGGATAAGGGAGAATGGGCGGATATCATTTTTCATCCCGAAGATAATTCCTGTTACCTGCACACAAAGGGAGAAAAGATCAAACTTGCTGAATATGTTTGTTCTGAAGATGGAAATGATAAGGTTAAGTTATTCCTGCCAGACGGCAACATAATCAGCATGGATGCAAATCAGCACAATCTGGATGTGGTCAGGGCTGTCTTGCATAAAGATTCTCATTTCCTGGCTGAAAAGGAATAAGGCGTGTGGATTTTCTTTCTCACCTATCGTTGCTGAATATGTCCGGTTGGCAACCCTGCCCGAATGACTCGGTCAGGCGGGCGGATTTACATTTTCATCCATTATATGAAACAAGGGGGTTTGTCATAACTACTTTTTCATTTAATATTGGTAAAAATCATGTAAAATGTGGTTCCTAATTTCACCCCATCCCCTATCCCTTTCCCCTGAAGTGGAAAGGGGAATAAGGATCCTCTCCCAGCCTTCCCCTTTTAAGGGGGAGGTATGCCTGCCTACCGAAACGGCAGTGCAGGCAGGGAGGGGGGGGAAATGATATTTTACCTATTTATTGAAGTTATGACACACTCCCAACCTTACACCCCCACCCACACACCAGGAACCAGTAACCTTGAACCAGAAACCATTTACCCCGGTTAGCAACCGGGGTTACGCTTTCATCCACTACACGAAACAACTGCGGGTTAACAACCGGCAGAACTTTATTTGAAATTCCCAACTTAAAACTCTTAACTCACACTCACTTAGAACCTTGAACTGAGCACTCTGAACCGATTTGCCCGGTTCACCCGGGCAAATCGTTCTCTTCCAGCCATTTCCTTGCCCTCTCATGCTCCGCCTGGTGTTTTGACTCAACATCCCTGACGATCTGCTGATATTCCGGTTCATTCCGGATGCTGTCAAATAATGTGCCGGTTTGATATATATACTACCAAAGAGGGTATGTATTACCCTATATAGAATTATTCGTTATTTGATAATAAGTTCACTCAATAATAAATAAGCTCATTGAACCTTTGGTCCTTCCTAAGATTGGCAATTCTAAAATCAACTCCTATTGTTCTATCACGATATATAAAACTATACTTATCCTGAGACCTTTGTAACCATTCAAAGGCATTATCCTTATCATCCAGGCCTGCATAGATTAAAGCTATTTGAAATTCCATTAATGGATCTTCACCGTATCTTTTCTTAATTTCTTCCAATATATTAAATGCTTCTTTTGATCTTTTCATCTTTGCATATAAGTAGCCACGATGTGCAATAACAAGTGGATTTGATTGAGGACATTTGTTTAATTCCTTTAAGGCAAGTTCGTAATCTTCAAGCTCGGTCAGGGATAATGATAAAATAAATCTGGCTGGAAAGAAAGTTGAATCTGATCCGAGTATTTTTTCCATCTGTTTAATTGCAGACATAAAATGTCCCTGATAAAATAATATGTATCCTAATCCGTTGATAGCCATTAATGAAAGTGGGTCCAGGGCAATTGTAAACTCCATTTTTTTTATAGCTTCTTCAAACTTTCCCATTCGCCCTAGTATAAATCCATGTTCCTGTATAGCCTCACTGTTACCAGGATTCAGGGTTACAGCACGACTTGCTAATTTTTCTGCTTTATCCTGGTCATTGTCAATAAGTTCCCATGTCAACGCCAGGGCTGTGTATGCATCTGATGCATTTTCATCCAGCTCTAGTGCTTTATTTGCATTAATAAAAACTTTTTCTCCAAGTTTATCATTTACCCGAATACAACCAAACCAACCCATTAGAATATAAGTAAATGCGATTTCAGCATAAGCCAATGCAAATTTTGAATCTAAGGCAACGGATTTTTCAAGATATTCTAATGCTAGATTAAAATTTTCAAAATCTTTACGTTGCCGTGATTGTCGACCCTTAAGATATAGTTCATTAGCTTCCAGATTTTCAGTATGACGTTTCACAATCGCAATTCTCTCTTTTCCTAAAAGCTTAACTTTTAAATTTTCAACAATGGCTAAGGAGATTTCATCCTGAATATCAAAAACATCCTCTAACTCCCGATCGTAATGTTCCGACCAGAGATGGTACCCATCTTCAACTTTAATAAGTTGAGCAGTAATACGTAACCGGTTTTTATCTTTCCTGACGCTGCCCTCAAGAAGATATTCAACATCAAGTTTTTTACCAATCTCACGGACATCCAAAGCTTTATCTTTGAATGTAAAAGCAGAAGTACGGGCAATAACTTTTAGGCTTTCAACATGTGTCAGGGCATTTATTATTTCTTCTGTAATACCATCACAAAAATATTCCTGATCTTTATGGGGACTCATGTCCTGAAAGGGAAGAACAACAATGGAATTCTCAAATCTTGCAGTATAATCAGATTTTGCTTTATCGTTTATCTGTTCTTTAGAAATTTCAATCTCAATTTTTTTATACTTCAGATACCACTTGATAATTGTTGTCAGATTATTGAGAACCGGTTTTACCTGTTCGGGATCAAATTCTTTGGGATGTGCACCGAATGTCGATAAGGTATTCAGGTTTTGCATTGAGGCAATGATATGAGATGGAATCTTCTCTTCATGGTGCAGTTTATCGATAATGCCTTTGAGGGGTTCTGTTTTGCGTGGTCGTTCTAATTCAGATTCACACAGATCGGTAATAATAACTTCAAGGCATCTCCTGGAATAGAGTAGAACAACATTTGCATCTTTAGTCTCTATCAATTGCTCCAGTTCCTTCCCTAATTCAGGGAACTTGCCTTTTATTGAGGTGTGTAAGGTTTCAAGTTCTTTTATTTCGGCAGACCAGATTGTCATGTAGACTGTAACTTTCGAGAAGGTTTGATTTTATAAAAATAAACTAATTCAAATTTAAAATCAAATATTTAAGAAGGCTAAAGCTATGGAAGAGGAGAGTTATGAGTGCAGCGTGCAGGGTTGGAGAGGTCGCAAGGGTTGCAATGTTTACAGTGTCGCAATACAGACCCCCGAAAGTGATCGAACTATGAATAACCCGCTACGAAGTGCTGAGTTAAAGATGCCAGAAAAAATACTAAACCTGATAAGGATTGAATAAGTTCTGCCGGTTGCCAACCGGCAGAAAGCATGGGATGGTGATGATTGTCAAACCCGCTTGCCAGCCAAAACTTCAGTGAAGGCTGGATTGTTAATCGGGGATAGTTACTGCCGGTTGTTAACCGGCAGTAATAACATAAAAGGATGAATTTGTCAAGTCCGGTTTCCAACCGGACACATTACACAGGGCAAGGCTGAGGCTAAGGAAGAGTTGCCCCCGGATTTTTAATAGCATTGAAAGAACTATGTCATCCCGACGAGCGAAGCGAGGAGGGATCTCGTAATCTATTATGATAAACAAAATTCTTGGGCGCTTTTATAATTATGATTATCCAGGATAAGACGAGGTCCCTCGGTCGCTGCGCTTCCTCGGGATGACATGTTTCACTTCATTGCATGAGGCATAGAGGTAAAATACATATAGCGTCACCGAAATGGTCAACCCATATAACAAAATCCCCGCAGATCATTGAAAATATATTATCAGTTTGGTTGATTGCCTGATAAGATGTCCATTTGTGAATTTATTTTCATAACGGCAATGTAGTTTTTTTTACCTTTAGGTTGTTATAAATAACTCCACCTAAAACCGGTACAGATGAATGCAGCTGTTCGCAATCTGATGTTTCTTGCACTTGCAGCAGTGGCCTTTAACCAGGCCACGGCACAGAAGGCAAGTTATACAACAAATAACGGTATGAAAATAGGTTTTGGAATCGGTGCATCATACCAGCAATCTGACATTGCCAATTCAAGAGGCGCCGGCTTTAACTTCACACTGGGACATCATATCTATAAAAAAGAAAATGCATTTTTTAGCCTGGACTGGGACTTCCGCTTTCAAACCGGACAGAACAAGGCATATGATCACAGGATTAAACCCGATACTACTTATAACAATATCCGCCTGGATATTCTTAACTGCGACCTGGAGCTTGGCTTAACGCTTAACCGGTTGAGGGAAAGAACACGAATTGTGATTACCGGTATTGCAGGTGCAGGAATGACATACGGGAGTACTTTTACGGACCTGTTTGACGAAAATGGCCTCTTATATGATTACAGTGTAATCAATCCAAACCAGGAAAAAGCAAAGATACACGCAGACCTGGTGAAACTTTCGGATGGAAATTTCGAAACTTCCCTGGTTAATAAAGCAGCATTTATGCCAACGCTTGGCATCTTCATCGGTTATCAGTTCTCACCAGGTTTTGTGTTAGGCATCGAACATAAGACAAACTTCTCCCTTA
>LJUQ01000078.1 GCA_001304505.1 Bacteroides sp. SM23_62_1 | reverse complement strand
AGACTATATGGATTGCCAATACCGATCAGCGTCACCGTATGCATGTCCTGATTGGATATACGGTCTTTCCGAATTCCTCCATAGTTGAAATGACAATTAAACCAATGAATTCAACACCAGTTGTAAACAGTTTTTTATTCTGGTCGAATCCATCTGTTCATGTCGACACGAATTACCAGGTAATTTTTCCTCCTTCGGTGCAATATGTTACCCAGCATGCGAAACGTGAGATGACTGCCTGGCCTGTCGCGGACAGGCAATATAACCGGTTTGATTACACAGGGATAAATATCAGTTTATGGAAAAATATTGGTGTCCCTTCATCTTTTTTCTCCTGGGATCCAAAGGAGGATTATTTCGGTGGTTATGATCATGGTAAGCAGGCAGGGACTGTCTGGGTTGGGAACCATCATATCACTCCCGGGATGAAATTCTGGGCCTGGGGGAACAATCCGGGGGGTGACAGGGCCAATGCCGGGCTTACCGACACAGACGGTCATTATATCGAGTTGATGGCAGGCGCATATACCGATAACCAGCCCGATTACAGCTGGATCCAGCCATATGAAGATAAAACGGTTAAAATGATCTGGTTCCCGATACGTGAATTAGGAGGGTTGAAATATGCCAGCAGGGATGGTGCTTTAAACGTTGAGGTTGGTGAAGATAATATAGCAGAGATCCGGATCAACACTACATCACCTCATCAGGAGGCGCAAATATTGTGTAAAGTCAGGGATAAAACTTTGTTCCGGGAAATTACTGATATCCATCCCGGCAAGCCATATAGTGCTGAAATTGTTTTAAATAATGGAATCACAGAAGATGACCTGGAAATTTTACTGGTAAGTCAGAATGGGGAAAAATTACTTTCATACAGTCCTGCAGAACATCATCCACCAGACTACCCATTGCCTGAAGCATTAATTCCACCAGCACCACCCGAAGAAATAGCCACTGTTGAAGAGCTTTATTTAACCGGCTTACGTCTGGATCAGTTTTATAATGCGTCCCTTGATCCCATGCCCTATTATGAAGAAGCCCTGAGGCGTGATCCGGGTGATTACCGAGTGAATACACAGTTAGGCATCAACTATATTAAGCGCATGATGTGGGACGAAGCGGAAAAGAAATTGCGTACTGCTTTTGAACGGATCACACAAAACTATACTAGACCGAAAGACGGTGAAGCTCTATATTATCTGGGGGTGACACTGAGAGCCCTTGGAAAACAGGATGAAGCCTATGATATTTTCTACAGAGCATCCTGGAGCGCAGCGTGGCATACCCCGGCCTATTACCAACTGGCTGAAATAGACTGTCAGCGGGGTGAGTATGAGATTGCACTGGATCACATTGAAAGATCAATATCTACCAATATAAGTAATCTGAATGCCCTTAATCTGAAAGCTGTTATTTTAAGAAAGACCGGCCATATTGAGGCTGCAGAACAACAGGTAAAGATGATCCTGAAGAAGGATATACTGAACCATCAGGCAAGAAACGAACTGGCTTTAATAAAATCCGTGTCGAATCATACTGATGATGCTGAGGATGTAATTAATGAATTATTAATTATCATGCGGGATGAAGTTCAGTCATACCTTGAACTGGCTATTGCATATGCCAGTTGTGGCTTCTATGATGAAGCTGTCGAAGTGCTTTCCCGGCTGGAAAAAAGAGGGAACAATTTTCCAATGCTTTATTATTACCTGGGATATTACTGGTCAAAGAAAGGTGATGAGGTAAAAACATCAGACTATTATAAAACTGCAAGTAAGCAACCACATAATTACTGTTTTCCGTTCAGATCAGAGTCCGTTAATATATTGCAACATACTATGAAAGTTAATCCTGAGGATGCCCGGGCACCTTATTACCTTGGGAACCTTTTGTTTGAAATTCAACCCGGGAATGCTATTCATGAGTGGGAGAAAGCCCGTGATCTGGACAACACTTTCTATATAGTACACCGTAACCTCGGGCTGGCCTATGAAAAAGTGCTGAATGATATGAAGACAGCGCTGGTCAGTATGGAGAAGGCTGTTGAATGTAACAGCCGGGATCCAAGACTCCTGTTTGAAATGGATGTATTATATAATAAAAACAAAGCATCATCCGAGACAAAATACCGGTTGCTGAAGGACAATTATGAAACGGTTGAACAGCGGTCAGAATGTCTCCTCCGCCTTGCAACAAGATCGGTTGAGGTGGGTGAATATGATGAAGCAATCGACATCCTGATCAATCATTCATTTCCACAGTTTGAAGGGGGACAGGAATTTCAGGAAGCCTTTCTTAATGCATATACCCTGAGAGGACTGGACCATTTTAACGCAGGCAGTCTTGAAGCTGCCCGGAGTGATTTCGAGACAGCCATGGCATATCCTGTCGAACGGTTCGGACGATCCCGCTGGGCACAGTTACATTACTTCATGGGGATGGTTCTTGAGGCAACGGGAGAAAAAGTTGCCGCTCAATCATCCTGTCAGAACACATTGAATGTCAGCGTTTCGCGAAGCAGTTCAGACCGTGAATATCTGTATTATCATGGATTGGCTTTACAGAAAACAGGTAAATCCCATGAAGCGGAAGAGCTCTTCCAGGAAATGCTCAATATGGCAAGGAGTGAGAGCGAAAGTGGATTCTTCCGCCAATTCGAGGCTGGCCTTTCAAGAGATATGCAGATGGCATCAAATCATTACCTGGCAGGATTGGCTTACGAAGGACTTGGGGAGATCAAAAAAGCGAAACAGGAATTTGCCAGTGCAGTTGAACTGGATCCCGGGCATGTGTGGAGCAAGGTCCACCTGGAATTACTTGAGGAATAGAGATTAATTTATCTGTAAAAGATATCTCGCATTCCCAATGGATTGTAGTTTACTCTTCCCAGATTAACGTCTCGTCAGTGGCGTTCTCATCAAATCGTACACCCTCACACATTGTATTTCCGGCAAATCCACCCAACCCACATAAAACATTGCAGTTTTCATCATACACGGTGGCTATCATATCAGCTCCGCAATCGCCATCGGAAAACACATATACAAACCTGTCTTGAAATACAAACCTGTAAACACTTGCCCCGTGATCACAGAGATGGGATTTTTCAAATTCCCTGATTTTATTCATAATACAATCAGGAATATCCAAAAAATATGACCTTTCGCAGGCCAGAGTACAAAACAGTACAATAAAGGCCATCATTATTTTTGTTCTCATGTTCCTGGATAATTCTTACGGATATATTGTTGATAGCTAATCAATTTTAAAGTGTTTTTCTTTTTGTTCAGAACATAGAAGAACAAACCAATAATTTGATATAATTAAGGTATCTTTTGTTAAAGAATATATTATTTCAATGCTTTCTGCACACATTCCTGTATTATCAGGTATTAATCTGAAAGTTGTATCACTTTCAAAAATATAGCTTCCGTTGCATCATATGCTCTCACCCCAACTGAAAAAATATTTTCCATCTGACCTGAATTCTTTTATCTGGGGCACTGAATCTACAACCTTTATCCATTCTTGTGTATTTCCCGTCTGGAGTCCTGCTAATTGCCACTTACCAATAAGCATGGGATTGAGGACTTTAAAATCATTTTCACAACTGACTATGAAGACCAACAGAAAAAGACTAATTATGAATTTCAATAATTTCACGTTGATAGTGGTAGTTTAAGACTGTCTTCAAGCAGAAATCTAATCCTGTTCAATGATATGGATACCCGAACTGGTCCCGATCCATATTTTATTATATGGATCACTCGTTATTGTATGTATTGCATAAAATGATCCGGATAAGCTATCAATTTTTTTGTAAAACCACGATTGTCCGTTATATGCAGCAATTTTCAATTCACTGATCCCTACCGATGCCCATATATTTCCCCTGGCATCTGTATTCATTACCCAGACATATCCTAAAAAATTACCATCCTCATCTTCCGGATTATTTATAACACATTTTTCTCCATTGAATTGAATGATATGTGGTCCTGAGAAATGACCTGAGCTGGAGAGACTGTAGTCGATAGAGGCTATTATTGAATTAAATTTCCCGGCTGCCAGATGGCCAAAGTGATACGGCTGAAAACCAAGGTTTGATTCATCATATATTGTCCATTTGCCCCTACTGATTCTGATAAGGTATCGATTGACAGCCAGCCACACATTATTGTATTTGTCGATTACAATATCCTGAATCAGATTATCCGGAAGTGGCGAGTTATCCGGAGTATAGGATTTCCATATTGTCCCATTGAAAGACATGAGTCCACCTTCCCTGTGTCTGCATGAAGCTAACCAGACAACGTTATTCTGATCAATTGCGATAGAACTGACAAAATCTTCAAGTAGTGGCGAGTTATCAGTATTGTATATCTCGAAAGACTTACCATCAAATTCTATTAATCCCCCGGTTCCAATCCAGATATGATCATCATGATCGACTTTCAGGTCCCATATTTTTTGATTTTCCAGAAGAACCGTATTTACAGAGTTATATTCATTTACAGAGTTACCATCATATTTAATTAATCCCTGCCTGAAAGTGCCGATCCAGGCATTTCCCTTACTGTCAAAATCGATCGCAGTTACAAAATAATCAGGCAAAATATATGAAGATGTATCAAAAATAATTTCATCAAAAATCAACTGATCTTTTTCACAACCTGTGCTTAAAAGGTATAGAATCATGATACCAGCTGATAAGTATCTATTCATATGTTTCTTCTGAATATTAATTGATCAGTTTCTCGAATTTCTTTTAACAATTAGTTTATATAATATTTTGATTGTGCAGATAATTGTTATTATTTGAACTTAATCCATGCAATGCCCTCCATTCCTGGTGTGAATAGAAATGAAATAAATTATAATACTCAGATGTTTTTTATCACAGAAAGGTTGCTTGAAATTGAACAACAGGTTTATGTAATTAATATATTAATTTATTGAAAGCAAATTATTTATTTTTAAAGAAGTTTTTTAGAATCTGATCCAAAAAGATAAATCTGTATAAAGATTATCAAGGCGAAGCTTAGAATTTTTTAGAGCGAAAAAATATTTGAATTATCATCTTTTTATTTTATGAATCATGAGAAAATCAAACATTTTGTTTATATTTTTTTTCATATCAGCTGTTTCTTGTCTTCCCGCCCAGGATGTTGAGCATTCATTTCTGACAGCAGAAGAAGTCATAACCAGTCTCTATAATCTGGTAACATTTGATGCAGGGACAACACCTGATTGGGACCGTGTAAGGTCGTTATTCTTACCTGAGGCGGTTGTTGTACTGCGTACTTCCAGAGAAAGTACTTCCGTTTTTTCTGTTGAAGGATTTGTGGACGATTTCATTCAATTCATTGAACGGGCTGAAGCTGAAAAGACAGGTTTCAGGGAAGAGATCATAAGTATGAAACCCATGATTTTTGGTGATATGGCTGATATCTGGGTTTTGTATGAGGCCAGCATTCCGGGTTCACAACGTCCCCCGCAGCAGGGTGTTGATTTCTTTTCTTTGATAAAAAAGGAAGGACAATGGGTGATCGTTTCAGTAACAAATGAGATTCCAACATCTGAGAGGCCGGTACCGGAAATTTTCTGAAAAATAAGTGCAGCAACTAAAAGTTAAACAACATTTTGTCCGCTCAACCTGATAGCTATTTATCTGGTATTCTATTGTGTGTTTCATTGAAACTATATTATGGCCCTGTGCTCTGTGCCCTTTGCTTCCAGCTTTACCCTCTATGCTCTACTTTCCGTGCACTATACTCCATTTTCCTGATATTTAAATATTTATTAAAGTAACTTCTGGTCCGGTTAAAAATTCTTTATGAATAACGCAACGGATTAACGATATTACCGTTTAAATTAATGTTTAATCAAAAAATTAAAATCATGAGAAAAATATTGAAATTAAAAACTATTGTGTCACTATTTCTGGCCCTGTTTGTGATTGTAATGATTAACAGTTGTAAGAAGGATGAAGAAAAGGATGATCCGCCAGAATTACCACCGGTTGGTTCTCTTCTCATGGATTTTTCTGATTTTGATGACCCCGCTGATACAATTTCCAAGCATAAAGCAATTGAAACATATCAGAACTGGGGCCATTCATTTGTAACGGTTGCTTTCTGGAATATCCTGGCAACAGTATCAATGGGGATGCCGGCACTTGCATTTGCAGAAGCTGTTAATCATCAACCTGTATACCTGGGTGAGAATTCCTGGGAATGGTCGTATGAAATAACCGTTGGTCCTGTTGTTTACACAATAAAATTAGTAACCAATCGAGTGTCCAATGAAGAATACATTATGAAGATGCTGGTGTCCAAATCTGGCACACAGGGATTTGACGATTTTAAATGGTTTGAAGGGACGGTCAGGTACGACCAGACGAGTGCCTACTGGATTCTATATGAAAATCCCAGTAATCCTAACGAACTTCTGGATATAGATTGGACTATGGACTGGGAGGCTGGTACTTATACAATTAAATACACCTATATTAAACCGGGAACTATTGAAAATGGCAGTTACATTAAGCATGGTGTAACCGGTGAATCTCCATATGATGCTTACTATACAGTATCTGTATCTATGAATACAGTCGAAATCGAGTGGAATAAAACTACAAAAGCAGGAAGGGTTAAAGATCCATTTAAATTCGGAGACACGGACTGGCATTGCTGGGATGAAAATCTTATGGATACGGTCTGCCTATAAAAACACTATAATTGATTAATAAAAAAGGGCTGTTAAAGCCCTTTTTTATTTGATAAAACTCCTATATATCAGTATATTATATTGTTAGTAAAAATTTATGTTGCAAAACATATGAAATGTATAATGATATATTATTGGAGTTGGGATTAATGACTGGATCATTAATAGTGATCCAGTCGCTTATAATGACTGGATCATTCGCGAAGCTATATCCATTTCAAAAGCCTATAGTCCTGTATTTCAGCTATTTAGGGTATTTCACCATCCGGTACCCCGTCCAGATGATACCAACAGCAAACAATGCAATTCCAATTATCCCGATTATTTGCTGAAGAGGGCCGAATAATGGACCAAGCCCGAAAAGTGGAGCACCAACAATAAACATCTGGACACCAAAGGTGGGAAGTCCGTCAACCAGCCTGCAGGCAATTCCTAAAAATAAATAACCCAGACTAAAAAATAATCCACCAGTGATCATTACACCAAAAAGTGGTTTATTGGTGTATAGTGGACCATCGAAAAGCAAAAGATTTGAATCGCTATCAACCAGTATTTTCCAGACAAAAGTTTCCCATAATAACTGCCCTCCAAGTAATATAAGCCCAAAAACTGCCAGAATAAATCCCAGTGTGCCAAATTGCCTCTTGATATCAATTTGCATATAATGTAATCCTGTAAGACCGACAACACCGAAAAGCGTACTGCAAACACCTAATGCGTTTACCCATGTCCAGTCAGAATCCGAAACCAGGGGTACGATAGAGGTTTTCAATTCAGATATAGGAAGGGTTATTCTGTAAATAATCCAGTAGAAAAGGAAAATTGATCCAAAAACTATATTGAAAATACCAGCTAATCTGATAAAAGATCTCATTATTATGATGTCAACAGGTTTAAAAAACTAATTTATTAAAAATATCCTTTCTCCAGTTGATAAAAAAATACTATTAATTAACAAAGAAAAAAAAACCATGGATCAAACTGGAAAAAAATCATCAGGATCTTTTATTTTTTTGACAAGAACAGGTTGAAATTAAATAAAATTTAGAAGAATTTTATTTATCTTGAAACAGCTAATTAACAACTAAACTGGCTAAATTATGAACCGAAAAAACCTGTTATTGTTACTGTATCTGTTACTAATTCTGATCCTAAATAATTGCCAGATGCAGGTGACATACGAAAAAACGCTAAAGGGAGTAAGGCTTGATTATCAGGATGCATCATTCTGGGTTCAATTCATTACTCCTGATATTGTGCATGTATTTTATGCACAATCTGATACGATCTCTAAAAAAAGTCTGATTGTTAGCTATGATGAAGAGATTGACTTTAACTGGTCATTGACAGATGAAGGTAGTGAACTGATGCTGAAGTCGGAAAAGTTGACCATCCGGATTAAAAAGAAGTCGGGGGAGGTCAGTTATTTTGATCAGGATGGCAATGTTATCCTGAAGGAAAAAGAAGGTGGTGGTAAAACACTTGCTAAAGCAACCATTCAGGGTGAAGAAACCTGGAATGTACGACAGCAGTTTGAAACAGATGATACGGAGACAATCTACGGTATGGGTCAACATCAGGACCGGTTGATGAATATCAAAGGATACGAAATTGATCTTTTTCAGCAGAATATACATGCTGTCGTACCTTTCCTTGTTTCATCAAAAAACTACGGGATATTATGGGATAATTATTCTTTTACGCGGCTGGGTTCGCTGGAAGAAAATAAACCTGTATCGGGTGAATACCTGATTGATACAGAGGGTAATAAAGGCGGTCTGACGGCGGAGTTCTTTACTGACAGGAATTTCCAGGACCGGTTTGAAGTTCCGGATGATGTTTCTCTGGTTCCGATAGAATTACCGGATAATGTTGCCGACAAGATCATGTCGGCAAGATGGAACGGAAAACTGAGTGTTCCGGAATCAGGTGAATACCAGTTTTTTAATCGTGGTCAGATGGATTTCAAAATGTGGATTGATGGAAAGCAGGTTACAGATTACTGGGCTTCTTTCCTTGAAGAAAGGGATGAAACAAGGTTATTCCTTGAATCCGGAAAAGAATATGATATCACCATTGAATTCTGGAGGGAAGTTCCGGAACAAAAAATGTCACTCTCCTGGCGTACTCCTGATATGAAGGAGCCCTATCTTTCAATCTGGTCAAGGGCAGGGGATGGAATTGATTATTATTTTGTATACGGTAAGAATCTTGATGAGGTGATAGGAGGGTACCGCATGCTTACCGGTGAGGCCATTATGCTTCCGCAATGGGCTTATGGATTCTGGCAGTGCAGGGAAAGGTATAAAACCCAGGATGAAATCATCGGGATTGTTCAGGAATTCAGGAAACGCAAAATCCCACTTGATAATATTGTATTGGACTGGCAATACTGGAAACTCGACCAGTGGGGGGCTCATGAGTTTGATGAAACACGTTTTCCTGATCCTGCCGGGATGATGAAAAAAATTCATAATATGAACGCCAGGTTAATGATATCGGTATGGCCTAAGTTTTATTTGAATACAGATAATTTCAAAGAATTAAATGATGCCGGATATATGTATCCTTACAATGTGAACGAAAAAACACCTGACTGGCTCGGGTATCCCAATGCCTATTATGATGCTTATAACCCCGGAGCAAGGAAAATGTACTGGGACCAGTTAAATAAACATATTTTCAGTGTTGGTGTGGATGCCTGGTGGCTTGATGCTACGGAGCCCGAATGCCGGAGTAATCAGACCTGCGAGGAGATGGAAGAGAGGATGAATCCAAACTATTTTGGAACAGGGGCAAAATATCTGAATGCTTATTCACTATTTTCCTCACAGGCAGTTTATGAAGGCCAGAGAAGCGTAAAACCTGATCAGCGGGTGTTTATCCTTACACGTTCAGCCTTTGCGGGTCAGCAGAGATACGCTGCCACAACCTGGTCGGGTGATGTGACAGCTCAATGGTCCACATTCAGGGCCCAGATACCTGCAGGGCTGAATTTTTGCTTATCCGGTATCCCATACTGGACAATGGACATTGGAGCTTTTACAGTTCCATATGAAGGAGGGAATCAAAATGAGGAATACAGGGAGTTATTCACCAGGTGGTATCAGTTTGGCACATTCTGTCCGATTTTCAGGGTTCATGGGACGCATACGCCCAGGGAAATATGGCATTTCGGCGGACCGGGTCATCCGGCATATGAATCACAACTGATGTTTAACAAACTGCGATATACTATGATGCCATATATATATAGTATAGCTAATAGTGTCCATTTCAGGAATTATACCATGATGCGTGCCCTTGTGATGGATTTTCCACAGGATCAACAGGTCTATAATATTGTTGATCAGTATATGTTTGGTCCTGCATTCCTGGTTTGTCCGGTAACCGATTTCAAAGCCAGGGAAAGAACAGTTTACCTGCCTGAGTGTGATGGATGGTATGACTTCTGGACGGGAAAATATTTTGAGGGAGGGCAGGAGATTGTAGCAGAGGCCCCTTATGAGAGGATGCCACTTTTTATAAAAGCTGGATCTGTAATTCCTTTTGGACCTGACATTCAATTTACCGGTGAAAAACCTGCTGATCCTTTAACCCTTTGGGTTTATGGAGGTTGTGATGGCAAGTTTAACGTGTATGAGGATGATGGATTGACCTATGATTATGATGAACTGGCAGAATTTCTGTTTATCCCGGTTGAATATCTTGATTCGTCACAGAGTCTCCACCTTTCTGAACAGGTTGGGAATTTTACTGGATCCCTCAGTAAAAGACGGATCAGGGTTGTATGGGTGGATAAGGAAAATCCTGTAGGATATGATCCGGCAGTAAAACCCACACAGGAACTTACTTATGATGGAAAAGAGGTAACTATCACAAAAGAATAGGGATTGTTAGTATAATCTACATAATCACGCTGAAAAATTGAGTTTAGAAGATATTTTGGGGGATGTATTACTAATGCCTGTTCATCTGGCGTAGATCTCCCCCAGCTTCCAGGTGGAGGAGCAGAGGAGGTGATTAGTTTCCAAAGTTACAAGACAGTTAACGTCGTTCAAACAAATCAAACTCATTTAACATGAATAACAAACATAAATCTCACATTTACAAAGCTTTGAGTATAATAATTTTTCTACTTACGGTTTCATACGCTATGCCAGTTAGGAAAGATATAAACAAATGTGAAAATAATCGGCCTTACTATGATCTTACCGCCGAAGATATTGTTGCCCGCATATACGAGTATACGGGAGTTGAGTGGTTGGAAGAAACTGTAGACCAGTTTAAAACCGGCCGGTCTGACGAAATCATTACAGGGGTGGCAACCACATTTCTGGCGACCTATGATGTCTTAAAGAGAGCTGTGGATCAAAACTGCAATTTCATCATCACACACGAGCCTACTTTCTACAATCATTATGATTATACCGAACCCTTGCAGGGTGATCCGGTCCAGGATATGAAAATTAAATTTCTTGAGGAGCATAACCTGGTTGTATGGCGGTTTCATGATCATATTCATATGATGACACCTGATGGCATTGTAAAGGGCATGGTCAAAGGCCTTGGCTGGGAAAAATACCTGGTGGATGGGGAAGAAAATATATTTGTTGTACCTGAAATGAGCCTGAAACAGTTGGCGGCATCATTGAAAGATCATTATAGTGTTTCCACAATCAGGATCATCGGGGATCCTGAACTCAAGTGTACACAGGTTGGCCTGTCTGTGGGAGCACCCGGATCCATGTCGCAGATAAATATGCTTCAGCGTGATGATGTGGAGGTATTGATTGCTGGAGAATCGCGCGAATGGGAAACGGTCGAATATGTTCGTGACGCTGTGGATGCCGGCATGAGGAAAGCCATTATCCTCCTCGGCCATGCCATTTCTGAAGAGGATGGCATGAAATACCTGGCAGATGATCTGAAGGAGGTGATTCCCGAGGTGCCTGTCAAATTTATTCAGGCAGGCAATCCATTCTGGAGCCCGGAGTAAAAATTACACTGCAGGATTAGTAAAATCCAGATAATTCAAAAATTTCTTTGATATATGATTCGTAAGTGAATCGTAAATTTATTTGTTTCTTTCAACAGAAATCCCCATCTGTTTCATCAGCTCCGTGGCATTCATGGTTTTACAAACACCTTTCCTGAGTATATAATCATAGTGAAATTGCCCGTTCTCAATGTATACCTCAAAACAAAAATTATTCACCTGGCCTGGTAAATCATTTTCCAACCGGCAAAGATCTAGATCATGGGTTGCCACAACCGCATTTGCACCATAACGGATCAATTGCCTGATAAGGATCTCTGATCCGTAATGTTTATCCTTCGAATTAGTTCCTTTCAGGATCTCATCCAATAAAACAAGTGCCTTACCACCAGCTTCAAAATGATCAATTATATGTTTCAGTCTTTTCAATTCAGCATAAAATGTGGATTCTTTTTGAATGATGGAATCACCAATCCGCATGCTTGTAAAAATCTGGACGGGAGTAAATTCAAGATATTTAGCACATACCGGTGCACCTGCCATTCCGAGGATCATGTTCACACCGATACTTCTCAAGAAAGTGCTTTTCCCGGCCATATTTGATCCGGTTACGAGCATCATCTGACCGGCTCCATTCAACGCAAAATCATTATATATACGTTCTGTTGTATTTATGAGGGGATGCGAAATTTGCTCTGATTTGAATATGAAAGTGCCATGCTTTATCACCGGTAATGTAAAACCGGGATTGTTAAACCAGTATCCACCAAAGCTGATCAATACATCATATTCAGCGATGACCTGTAACCATTTCAGCAGATTTTTCCGGTTAAGATTCCGCCATGCTTCAAGACGAATAACACAGTTTATATCCCAGAGAAATAAACCATTCAGGAACACACCGGCAATCATATTCAATCTGCGGTCAAAATTATCGATCAACCGGGCAAACAATCTAATTTTTTTACTGGCTTTTTCATTTCCGGAATAAAGCTCATTTTTCAGGGAAACCAATTTTTCCGTTACAAATTGTTCTTCCTCTATGAGCATGAACAATTTGCTGTAGGTGGAAAAAAGATGATATTTTTTTGTCATTACCCTGTGCTGGCGGTTTATTTTTCTCAGGTTAATACCCGTTATACCAAACTGAATAAGGACCAGAAAAAAGAAGAAATTAATTGGCAGGAAGAAAAAGGATAACACAAGAAGTATGATTGTTATTGAAGGAAGGATATAAATGAAAGATCTGTAGAGGATATTGTTAAGAAAGAAGGGATCTTCTTCCAGCCAGTTTCTGATCTCTTCAAACTCCTGCCCCGATTCAGATAGATCCATTCCATTGGCTTGAAATTCATGTCTCCATTCTGTTTTATTTTTCACTTCAGCAATTGCCTGCTGCCTTGGGATTATCTGATGTTCATCTGCCCGGGATAAAAGCCAGTCTGCAAGTTTTCTTTTACCCTGGAAAGAGGATGTTCTGTTTATAATTTGAAAGATTGATCCGTATCCGAAAATATCAAGATCAGCTGCATACGGATGATCATCCTGAATATACGCTAATCCATCTTCAAAATCCAGGAATTCACCTGAAAAACACATTAATTCTTTTTTATTAACCGCTATAAGATTCCTGAGGTAATTACTATGGTTTTTTAATTTCATGAAGATACGGACAAGGACCAGGAATGCTATAGTAAACAAAAGTACTGTTATTGCTGTTAACCACGGACTTATTCGATAAATAAATATAGAAAGTGCAACACCTGCTACAAAAGCAAACAACCTTAGAAGGGATATTACATTGATTTTATTCTGAATATGTGCTAATTCTGATGAAAATTCCTCAATTCTTTCGTTATAGTACTGTGATAAATTATTCATTCTTTTTAACGAAATAATAATTTTATGAGTGAATTTATTATATCAATAATTCAATCTTAAAGCTGCTACCCTGTTTCCCAGGAAAGTTGGTATATAAAGGGTATTGTATTCTCTTGAAAACTCAAAATCAGCTGCATTGTAACCTTCAAGACGGGTATCAAATATTTCAGTGATTTCACCCTGTGGAGTGATCCTGAAAACTTTACCTTCCCAGTGAGAAACAAGGTAATTTCCATTATTATCTATTCTTATTCCATCAATAATCCCGGCGCCCAGGCTGCAGATGGTCGATATGCTCTTAGTTTCCAGGTCAATAGCCTGTAATAATCCTTCACCATTATTTCCAATCAGCAGATTTCCCTTATAAACAAAAATCCCATTTGTTCGGGATACATGCTCTGACTGGTACCATGGCTGGACCTCATTATTATCCAGAATATATATATCTGGTTTTTCAGGATCTGTTGATGTATCAGAGATATATATCCTGCCAAGTGAATCGACGGTAATGTCATTCAGGAAGTCAGTGTTTGCAATATCATACTGGGTAATATAATCACCTCTTTTTGTATCAAAAACAATGATACCATTTCTAACTATTACATATAACCTGTTTTTGTGAAGACACAATCCGGTAGGGGCAAAGAGGCCTGTGATCCATTCCCTATCCAGGATCCTGCCCTCCCCGTCAATTTTTGATACATATCCTGATGGACTTCCTTTAGTATAGTACTCATAATCATAGCTTGTAACATAAAAAAGGTTTTTCAGGGGATCATATTGAACAGATTCGGGAGTAAGAAAACTACTCTCTGTTGTCCATGATATTTGGACAAGTGCATGATCAACATTAATTGGTTTCATCATCGGGGAGGAAGAGACTCTGAATCTCCAGTCGGTGGATGTGCTTAAAATAAAAATGAACAATTCATTCAATCCTTGTTTTGCAGTAAGCTTGAGTTCAATTATTCCTGGTGCGGATTCCTCTTTTTTCTTATCCTTATGAATAAACTTACCGTTAAAAAACAGGTGCATTTCTTCGCTGAACTCAACCTTGATTGTGAAGGGTGTTTTTTCACCGGAATAGAAAAATGTGCGACCGTATGCACCATATGCGGATGTATCGACTCCCCTGCGCCGTGTTATGTTTATCCATCCCGAACCATTGGATGTGACCTGTTCCCAGCGTGCACTAAAGATTGTTAAAAAGTGAGGATAGGTATCTCTTGATAGCCCCGACACATCAAATGTGGCAGATAATTCCCAACCTTCGACCAGGTTTATAGGGGAGTCATGTATATCATGATTTTCCTTGGAAAATATCCAACAAGGTATTATTGACAGAAATAGCAAACCTGTTATTACTGATGCTTTCATGACGTGTATTCTTTACGAAGAACTTCAGCCCTGATCATGTATTTATTTCTCAGCTTCATTTGGATAATATGAAATATCCAGATACTGCACCTTGGGGATTTTTTCCGGAGTTAATGTGAAAAAGATAGTAATAGCACCATTCTCGGTTTGTAATTTAAAACTCCCCCTGAGTTGATTATATGGTGTTATCTTATTTACACTTTGAATGGTACCAGCATTATCCAATATTTCCTTTACTTCATTCATTCGGTCTTCTCGCGATTTGTCAAGATAGAAGTTTTCAGCCAGGATTTGAGCTTCGAGGTCTGTATCCCAACTCTGAATCAGTTGAACTACCTGCCCCTGTCTTTCAACTAAAATATCTGAAACAGGAAGTTGCCGGGGTTGTAAATCAACCGTTTCAAAAAGCAATTTTTCTATTTCAGTGAAAGGCCAGGGGGAAGTGTAGGTGAGGTTACAGAAAGCCATCAAACCCACGCCATAGTGAGGAAATAAGAAATAACTGCTTCCAAAACCAGGAAGTGCACCTCCATGCGAAATCCATTTGATATCATTGCAATCTGTGGCAATGCTGAGACCGTATCCATAACCTGAAATGATTGCACATGGATTACCGTTAAAATCGTTTGCATTTGCGTATAATCTTGAGAATTGTGGTGTATGCATTTCCCGAAGGGTGCTTCGTTTAATCGGCCCATTATCTGCTCCACTTCTTTGTGGCCATGCAGAAAGATGAAAACTGACATATTTGCTAAAATCCTCAATTGATGTAATCAATCCGCCCATGGCACCAAAAGAGCCATCATGAAGCATTGGTTCGAGTTTCCATTGCCCATCTTCCCACCTATATCCCAGAACTAACTGATCTGCGGGAACACTGTCATATTCCCAGTAAGTATTGTACATACCCAATGGTTGTAAAATGTTCTGCCTGATGTATTCCTGGTAAGGCTCTCCTGAAACACGGGAAATAATATTACCCAGCAGCGCATAACCGGTGTTGCTGTACTCAAATTGGTAAGAGGAAGGATTGGACAAGGATATACCTTCAGTAACTAAATTTATCAGCATTTGATCCGGTTCGTCCAGCTGGCGGTCACCCCATGGATTATCTTCAGGAAATCCAGCTGTCATAGTTAGCAGATTTTCAATATTGATAACATTGGCATCGCTGGTAAGGTATTCCATTCCTGACATCTCAGGGATGTATTTGGTCACCGGGTCATGGAGGAAAAGTTTGCCCTCATCTCTTAATTTCATAATGGCCATTGCAGTAAAACTCTTTGTCATAGATGCAATTCGAAAACATGATTGAGTTGTGGCAGGAAGTTTTTTTTCCAGGTTGATCAATCCTGTTGTGGATTCCAAAATTAATTTATCACCAACCACTATACCTGAAGCAATGCCAGGTATGTTGTTTTCAATGGCATGTTCCTCAATTAATTTTTGTATTACCGGTGCGATTTCTTTTATTTTTTCGATCCGGTTATCATTAATAAAAATCGGTGGTTTGTAAGAACCGGAAACGGATCTTATTTCACGATCAGCTTTTTGCTCTGCAGTGGGCCTTGAATTACATGAAATGAAAATAAGGAGGATAATACTGTATATAGGAAGGTTTTTTTTAATATTCATCACTTCTGAATTTGATTATTCATAATAGCAGTATAAAGTTACGCAATAATTTTTGCAGATAAATCCCATAAGTGTTTCATGATTTCATTTATCCGGAATTATTAAATGTATCATAAATGCTATGTTTTTATTAATTTTAAAAGACCGGAGTGATTATGTCCACAATCATGCCTTTGATGAAATACAGATGTTTCCAATTCATTTTGCTGATTACAATGGCATTTTGGGATTTCACCTGTGACAGCAACAATGAGCATCCGGAAACCAATCCACTGGTCATTCATCTTTGTGTGACAGATGCCAGTCTTCCCGGTAAGGCTGATGGTTCAATTAATCTTGAAATTTCAGGTGGAATGACTCCATATTCAATTCAATGGTCAACAGGCGATACCACTGAAGATATCGATCATCTTTTACCGGGGATATATTCAGTTCTCGTAAGAGATAATCTGGATGATACGGCGGTGGATACTGCAATTGTTGGTGCAGGTGAACTTCCAAGGGATTCTGATGGGAATTCATATGCTATAGTGAAAATTGGAAATCAGATTTGGATGAAAGAAAATCTCAGGGTTTCACATTCACCGGATGGAGATACTGTTGTATCCTATTGTTATGACGATGACACTGTCAATGCCCTTACATTTGGACGGCTTT
>LJUQ01000077.1 GCA_001304505.1 Bacteroides sp. SM23_62_1 | reverse complement strand
ATATACTTTTCTCTATTTGTAAACTGTTTTATTCTTGCTAATGTATCCATAGCTTTTTTCTACGAATCTTTTGTATTCCCAGCCCTGCTGTTAACTATCATTTTGTTATACATCTTAACAAAAATTGTAGATAGAATGATACCGTTTAATGGTTAATTAATATTAAACGTGCCGGGCCATTATACTTTTTACTGAAAATTGAATGAATATAATCAGGGATATTGCAAAAGTATCCGGGGCGAATACGGTTAGTTTAATCACAGGTATTATCAACGGGTTCATAGTACCTGCATTCCTGAGTCTGGAGCAATATGCATATTTAAAAACATTTGCCCTTTATTTGTCTCTTGCCGGTATACTTCACTTTGGTTATATTGATGGAATCTATATTAAATATGGAGGGAAGTTCTCCCATGAAATTAATCCTGCTATCCTGAAATGTGAAAAGAGCTTTCTTATTCTTTTTCAATTGACAATTGCGATTGTCATCATTATCATTGGTATAATAGTTAAAGATTTAATAATCATAGCTTTGGCAATGGCACTCCTGCCTCATAACCTCCTTGCATTCTATCAGCTTTTCTATCAATCGATAGGTCACTTTAACATTTATTCCAGAATAAGACTGATTATACCAGCCCTGATAATGTTACTGAATATTTTATTGATCTATGTGTTTAGAATGGAAAACTATTTATTTTATATAGCAGCAGAAATATTTGTATATCTGGTAACCGTGCAATATCTGGAATTAAAATACAGTTTCAGGATAAAACAAATAAAAATCAGAAGTCACATTAAATTTATAATAGATCATTTCAGGGTTGGTATTTTTATTATGGCTGGCAATCTGGCCATGATATTGTTTTTTACATTGGGGCGGTGGGTGGTAAAATTATTTATGACAGATATTGATTTTGCTTATTATTCATTTGCTGTATCGATGATGCAGATAATTACCATAGTGATCAGCTCCATTGCATTGACATTTTACCCCTACCTGTCAAGAATACATAAATCAGGAAATCTAAGCAGGTTGAAGAGACAATTGATACTTATTGGAGCCTTTTTCAGTATCAGTTATTTCATTTTTAACCTGATTATTCACTGGGTTATACCAAAATATGATTCCGCTGTGAAGATCATCGGGATTCTCTTTGCCTCATTTCCTGCTTATGCTGTAATTAATGCATTATATATTAACATGTACAAGGTACAGAAAAAAGCCAGGAAGTATCTTCTTACTGTTTTTCTAAATCTGATTATTGCCTGCTTATTTGTAGCTATTGCTTTACTATTGAGGAAAAACACAATCTCAGTAGCAATTGCAACAACCTTTGCTTTTTATTTTTGGTTTTACTATTCCTCGAAAGATTTTGCGGATCTTGCAATATCAGTCAGAGAAATTCTGTTTATCTTTTTATACGTTAGTTCATATTTTGTTGCTGTGCTCTGTTTCAGCCCGCTCTGGGCTTTGCTGATCTTTGGATCTGCATTAACTCTCCTGATCTTATCCTTGTACAGATCTGATGCAACAGAGCTGATTAGCAAAGTTATCAAAGCTTTAGATCTGAAATAAAAAATAATTCTATGTCACTTGATTATCTGGGAATAGTAGTTCTGAATTACAACTCTTTTAGTCTCACCACGCAATGTATAGATAGTATTTTAAAATATTACCGGGAGAGGATTAAAATTGTCATAGTTGATAATCAATCCAATGATCAGTCATTTAAACTGTTGAATGAAAATTATGCTGGCTGGCCTAATATTCATATACTTCAAACTGAATATAACGGGGGGTATTCTTATGGCAATAATGTTGGAATGCGTTATTTGATTCAAAACTATGACGAAATTGAATACCTGGCAATAATCAATCCGGATGTTGTAATAATGAGTAATGATATTTTTGAGACTTTGTTGAAAAGACTGGAACAGGATGACCGGCTGGCAGGGATTTCGCCTTTAATGATGATTGGTAACAAATTAAAACCTAACAGATGGGCAATTAAAAATCCAAAGTATATCTATCATTTCATTTCTTCTTTTGTGTTCCTGACTCCTGTCGATCCTTTATTGTATAGATCCTATGAGACGGATACTGAGAGTTTGGTTGCATATGTTGATGTCATACCAGGCAGCTTTTTTATTATGAAAAAGGATATTTTTGTTCAAATTGGATTATTGGATGAAAATAATTTTCTGTATGGTGAGGAAATAATAATAGGGAAAAAAATCAAAGATGAGGAGTACAAATTGGGGCTCTCTTTCGAAGAATTTTATATTCATCATCATAATAGTACCTGTGATTCTCTCATAGCTAATTTCAGCCAGCTGAAGTTCAGTATCAGGTCACATCTCTACTTTAATCGTTTTTATCAGAACAAATTCTGGGGAATAATCGATAGTCTACTATTGATCTTATTTATGCCGTTAAAAGTTCTGGAGATCATTATCATCTACTGCATTAAACGGTCGAAAGTGTCAAAATGATTTAAGTTGAAAGTGAATATATGAATCAATGAATGAAAGCTGAATGCGCATCGTATTAATCAATCCATGCTTCTCGGAGGGGATGGGTTACCTGGAGAATTGTCTACCAGAGGCACTGGCTACTCTTGGTCATGAAGTTCACGTTGTAACATCAACCGGTCAGGTTTATTTCAATCAACCACAGTATAAGGAAACCTATGAGGAATTTCTGGGCAAAAGCATAGTCGATCCTGGTAGTAAAGAAATAAACGGATTCATTTTGCACCGGCTTACCTTCAGGTTGATCATGGGTAAAGTATTTCTTACCGGTCTGTATAACAGGCTAAAGGTAATTAAGCCTGATATAGTACAAACCCTTGATCCTTTTTCTTTCATGAATATTCAGGTAATCCTATACAGGATATTCATAAAATATAAAATCTTTACGGCCAATCATATTATGAAATCTGTCTTCCCGCTGGCACATCTCGGGAAAAACCAGAAAATCTGGAAAAAAATAAGTTTTTATATAACACGCACATTACCCGGAAAACTGTTTAACCGGTTTATTGAAAAATCCTTCCCGATAACAATTGATGCAATGGAAATCTCAGCCAGGTATTATTCAATTCCTTACCATAAAATGAAAATTATATCATTAGGTGTTGATACACAATTATTTAGTCCGGCATTATCACAACAGATGCAAAAAAAACGCTTAGAAATGAGAGAGAATATGGGAATAAAGGAAAATGAAATTCTATGTATTTATACAGGTCGTTTTTCAGAGGGAAAAAATCCACTCTGTCTGGCACAGGCAATTAATAAATTGCAGAATATTAAAGAGAATTACAAAGGACTCTTTATAGGTAACGGGATGCAAGCAAAACAAATAGAAAAGCTTGATGGGTGCATCATAAAGGATTTTGTCTTTTTCAATAAGCTCGCCGACTTTTACAGAATGGCTGATATAGGAGTGTGGCCGAGGGAAGAATCAACAAGCATGCTCGATGCGGCAGCCTGCGGATTACCGTTAATTATTAGTAATACAGTTCAGGCAGCTGAAAGAATTGAGAATAACGGATTGACTTATATTGAAAATGATGTGGATAACCTGGTAGATGTGTTGCTTCAGATGAGGGATGAGAAAATCAGAAAGCAATTCTCTATTAACGGTGTTGAAAAAATGAAAAGGAATTATAGCTGGATCAGGATGGCAGAAATAAGAATTGAAGAATATAAGAAATCCCTTAGAAAAAATTAGTTAGCAACATTATACATTTCATATTTTGGATTGCAATGTTTTGACATTTAATAATTTGCAACTTATAACCTGTTATTTCCAATGTAAGTTATTCAGAACATATTTGATTAGATAAATAACTCTGATACTGATTAATATGTTTAAAAAAATTTTAAAATCAATTAGATTTCATACAAGAATAATATTTGAATCGAAAATAAAGTTCCCTGTATATTCTTTAGAAAAAATTGAGAGAATTGGGACTACATATGGTGGTTGGACAATACCGGTAAATTTCCTGGATCGTAGTTCAATATGTTATCTGGCCGGTGCCGGTGAAGATATTTCATTTGATGCAGGAATAGCTGAAAAGTATAAATGTAATGTATATATTTTTGATCCAACTCCAAAAGCAATAAATCATTTTAAAAGTTTCCTATCCTGTATTGAAAAGGGAGAGAAAATGCCGATCAATAATAGTAAGCATGAATTTTATGAAATAAATAAAGGAAATCTTAAATATCTTCATTATTATGATACAGGTCTTTGGGACAAGGAAGATATTGTCAGGTTTTATGCTCCATCAGATGTAAAAAGTGTTTCTCACTCAATCTTAAATTTACAACAAACGACAGATTACTTTGAAGCTAAAGTTGACCGGTTATCCTCAATCATGGATAAATTGGGTCACACATCGGTTGATTTATTAAAACTTGATATAGAAGGGGCTGAGTATAAAGTAATTAACTCATTAATAGAAGATAAATGTAATATCAAAATGATATGTGTAGAATATAATGAAATTTTTAATAGAATAGATAAGAATTATATTCACAGGATTAAGAACTCTATTGATAAACTACTGGGGAATGGATACGTGATTATTTATATTGATAATACATATACAACCACCTTTATTAAGTGTGATGTTTTAATGGAATAAAAAAGTTTGGAGATCATGAAGTTTATCTGCATCAGAAGTTACTATGCAATCCACATCTTTTAGAAAATGTTTTTCTACGAGGGAATGAAATAACTGAAGGATTTAAAGTGGTAAATGATACAAGCAATTATTGTAAGTAATTAACCTGTCAAATCTGTTCTAATGACATGTATAGTTGGTTGAGGAAGTCCGGAAGAAAACTAATCCTGGATATTATAAGCTTATCTTCTGAACCAAAACCTGGGATTCACATTTTAAATGGCCATTTTCTGAGCCTGGATGATCATTTATCAAATAATACATTTTACAATCAATTAAAATCACTTTTATTTCATGGTGTGGATTATTTAAATATAGAAAAGGCTGTAGAATACATTGAAAATAAAAGAATTCCATCTGATAAATGTTATGTTGCATTTACATTTGATGACGGGTTCGAAGAGTGTTTTACCAAGATAAGACCAGTTTTAAATAACTTTGGCATTAAAGCAGGTTTTTTTATTAATCCAAATTTTATTGATGGAAACGAAGAATACCAGAGGAATTTTAAAAATAATATTGTCTATACAAATAAACAACCGATGAATCGGGATCAGATTATGATCCTCGTGGAAGAAGGTCATGTAATAGGGGCTCATACAATGGATCACATTAAACTTGATATAGATAATAGAGATATTCTGGAATATCAGATCGGGGAAAGTAAAAAATATATCGAGGATAAGTTTAAAACGAATTGTGATTATTTCGCGTTTCCATATGGGAGAATTGAACATATAAATGATATGGGTGTTGAAATTGCCCGTAAGTATTTTAAATATGTATTTAGTCAGAGTAATTACAAATGCTATTATTCATTTGAAGGAAAAGTGATAAACCGCCGGCATTTTGAGTGTGACTGGCCATACAGGCATGTGCTGTATTTTTTAAAAGAAAAAACACTCACATGTTAGCCGGGAATATTCTGATATGGGGGGAATTCCCACCGAATACCCATACGGGAGTCAGTATCAGTAATCAGACAGTTTTGCACTTCCTCCAATCCGAAAATATCTCCCCCATCATCATTGAAGAATATTCCTGGAATAAGAAAAACATCGGAAAAGTATTTCATTTTCTCCGTCTTTATCTTAAAGTAATCAGGATTATATGTAAAAAGAAGATAAAGATTTTTTATTTTACTTTACCTCTGTCGGTTTCAGGAGGATTCAAGTTTTTGGCTATTCTCCCGGTAATCAAACTATTATCGTCAAAAACAGTCCTGAAAGCACATATTCATCGTGGTGATTTTAAGGATTTTGTCAATAAAAACACTCTTAACAGAATTATCGTAAGGTGTAGTTTCCGGTTTATTGATGAGATAGTGGTTCTGTCCCAGGCCTTTCTTCAGGATGTTCTAAATTTTTCTACAAAGTTAAAAGTAACTGTTTTACATAATACTTCTCTAGTTGAGTCATTTACCCAAAGACCATTTAAGGAACACAGGAAGGAATTTATTTGTATTTCAAATTATATTAAATCCAAAGGGATATATGAACTTATAGAATGTTTCAGGTTCGTGGAGTTACAAGATATCCGGCTATCGGTTTATGGACATTTTTATGATAAGTTATTTTATAACAAATTGAAATTATCGGCTCCGGTAAATGTTTCACTGAATGGTCCGTTGGGCAGGGATGATTTTTGGAAGGTATTGAATCAATCTGATTGTCTGATCATGCCTTCATGGAACGAAGGTCAACCAATTATAATCATCGAAGCCATGTCACTAGGTATTCCTGTAATTGCCACTGAAATTGGTGATATACCTGACATGTTTGGGGAAAAATATAAGTTTCTGGCAAAACCCGGAGATATTGATTCATTATTCCAATGTATTCTTGAATTTGACAGATTTGAAGAAAAAAAAATAATTTCAGAATATCTGCATCAAAGGTATCAGAATAAATATTCCAATAAATCTTATAAAAAAAGATTGCTGGAAATATTTGGTCAGCTATGACTTGAAGAAATATGAGCATTCTGAATACTGATTTATAATTCAATATTCTATAGGTGAATCTATTCTGAAAAGTATAACAATAGTTAAATGCCACTAAGATACGAAGATTCACAAAGAATTCAATATCAACAACTTATATTTGATATCTCTTAGGGTCTTAGTGCCTTTGTTGCACTAAAGTAATATATTTGGAGTGGTCTCAAATTTCAGGCTAATACAAATAACAACCATTTAAATGTTCTTTGAATGAAAGTTCTTAAAAAGATCATTTTAAGCTTGCTTAGATCCTGCAACCGGAAAATATTTAGCACGAACTGGAAAGACTTGAGGAACGTAAGACCTGTATCACAGCTTTTTGGAGTTGACAGGGGCCAGCCTGTTGACAGATATTATATTGAAAAATTTTTAAATGAGAATAAAAAATATATTCAAGGGACTGTTGTTGAAATTGGGGATGATACATACGCAAGAAAATATGGCATGAATATTACCAGGCAGGAAATCTTGCATTTAACATCGGATAATCCCCGGGCAACTATCATTGGAGATCTGACAAATCAGAAAACTCTTAAAAATCAAATCGCTGATTGTTTTATTTGTACGCAAACACTGAATTTCATTTATGATGTTAAATCTGCCATAGAAGGAATTTACTTTATGCTTAAAGATAAAGGATGTGCGCTGGTCACTGTCTCCGGGATTTCCCAGATTTCAAGATATGATATGGAGCGCTGGGGAGATTTCTGGAGATTTACTGATAAATCTATCTCAGGTATCTTTTCAGAAGTGTTTGGTTCTGAGAATATTCAACTTCATACCTATGGCAACGTTTTGTCTTCAGTGGCACTCTTAGAGGGCATTTCAGCTGAAGAATTGAGTGAAGATGAATTATTATTTAACGACAATGTTTACCAGGTAATTATTGCCGTAAAAGCAATTAAAAAGTGAAGGATGGTTTGAAAAATAATTTTTTTTTAATTACACAGGTATTTTACCCCGACGAAGTTTCGACAGCCAATCTTTTTACAAATTTGTGTTCTTATCTTGTGGAGGATAATGTTGAAGTTGAGGTGTGGTGTGCCCAACCAAGTTATACACATTTTAAAAGACAACCAAAGAAATTAGTTTACAACGGCATTAAAATACACTACCTTCCTTCAACCAATTTCCCTAAAAGCAGACTTTCGGGTAGACTGACTAATTACCTGACATTCAGTATTAGTGTTATATGTAAGTTAATTTTTAACAGGGATAAAATTCCTGTATTTACGCATACAACCCCACCTTCACTAGGAATCATCATCTCTTTCATATGCTCATTAAAGAAGAGAAAGTTTGTATATATATTGCTGGATATTTTCCCGGATGGATTAATCCGTCTTGGAAATGTTAGTAAAAGGAACCTTTTTATCAGATTATGGAAAAAGATGAATATATCGGCATTGAAAAAAAGTGAGAAACTGATTGTGATAGGCAGGGATATGAAACAGTGGTTATCGAGTGTTTATCCAACAGGCCTGAGTAAAACTGAAATAATTCCACTCTGGCAAGATGACCGTTTAATAAATCCTGTTCAATTTGAAACGAATATATTTATTCAGGAACATCAACTTCAGGGTAAGTTTGTGGTTCAGTATTCCGGGAATATGGGTATGTGGAATGAAATGAAAACACTCGGTAAAGCAATTTCAATGAATACTGAAAATGTATTTTTCATTTTCGTAGGTGGGGGCAGGAGAAAGAATGAATTACTTGAAAACTTCTCAATTGATCAGCAGAAAAATTTTCTTCTTTTACCATTTCAATCCAATGAAAAATTATGTGATATTTTAACAGCCTGTCATACAAGCCTGGTATCCCTGAAAGAAGGGCTGGAAGGCATAGCCGTTCCAAGTAAGATCTATGGTATTATGGCTGCAGGTGTTCCGGTGATTGCATTGGTGCCAGAGCAATGTGAAATTGCCTATATTGTAAAAGAAGAAAATTGTGGTTATGTTGTTCCTCCAAATGATGTGAATGGTTTGATCGATGCCATTCTGAAGTTGAAGTCAGATGAACAACTAAGGAAAAAAATGGGATACAATGGAAGGAGAGCTTTTGAAGAAAAATATACTACAAGGATAATAGCCCGAGAATATAAATTATTAATTCAGACCTTGGATAAAAAATGATGCTAAAGAAAATTTACTGGGATAAAGGTTATATTACATTCTTCTTTTGCGTTATAACAGTCATACTTATGCCGTCATACATATGGATCCTACCTCCGTTTATGATCCTCTGGGGTGTCAGTTGGATATGGGAAAACAGTATGAAAATGCAACTAATATTAGAAACAAAATCTTCTTATAAGGTACTATTTATATTATATATCCTTTTTTATGTATGGCAGCTTGTAGGTATGTTATACTCAAACAATCCATCCAACGGGTGGGAAAATCTAAAGGTAAGATTGTCGGTTATTTTCTTTCCAATAGTACTGTTATCACCAGGTGAAATAATCAAAAAGAACGGGAAATTATTGTTAAGGCTTTTTGCCGGGAGCACACTGATTTATATTATAATATGTTTTATCAGTGCTTTCATAAATTCTATCGATGTTCAGGAAGGATTCTGGTCATTTAATCCACATCCGAAGGTAGAATATTGGTTGAATTATTTCTATGGATCTGAATTTTCTATTTTCCAACATCCATCCTACCAGGCTATGTATGTTTTAATGGCGGTATTTATCGGATTTGAATCATGCTTTGATCGAACGTTGGATAAAAAAATCAGAATTTTTTGGCTGATTATTGGCATCTTTTTATTGATCTCTCTTTATTTTTTATCCTCCAGGGCAGGTTTGTTAGCTGCTATCCTCCTTGTTCCCTTTTATCTCTTTATTAAAAATAAAAGAAGAACAAAAAAGTACCTTACAGGAATAATTATTTTACTTGGTGTGGTTATTATGTTACCGGTTATTTTTACGAATAATCGGGTTAATACATTTATCCATAGTATTCATAAAAAATCATTTGAAGATATTGAAAATGTGGATGATCGAAGCATCATATGGAAAACAGCATTTCATATCGCCCGTAGTAATTATATTTGGGGATTGGGAACAGGTGATGTTGAAGCTGAACTTGTAAATGCTTATCAGCAGATAGGTAACCAGTTACTGGCAGAGAAAAGAATGAATGCCCATAATCAGTTTCTTGAGATATTGCTTGAAAACGGAATAGTTGGTATTGCTCTGTTTTTGTCTATACTGGTATCCATGATATATATTTTATGGACTGAAAGAAATCTATTGTATGGAATGTATGTACTGCTGATTATCATATTTTTTCTTTTCGAAACTATGTTGAACCGATTGGCAGGTGTCTCATTCTTTGCAATGTTTTCATTCCTGTTGCTGCATATTAACAATAAGATAAATCTCCCAAATGGGTATAACCCTGTTTTTGAGGATATCCATAAATGAGAGAAACCTGAATGTATAAGCTGTACAATTCTGCTGTCCGAGTAGTTACCTGGTTTCTTTTTTATTGACAAAATTCCTAATGTTTCTCCTTTTATCAAAGAGAAATTTCAGAATAACACCTAATACTCCAAAATATAATCCCCATTTTTTTATGTATTTCATCACTGGATTCTCAACCTGCGACAGGGGTGTGAAATCCTTAACAACTGTTATAACTTCCGAGAACAATTCAAGATCTCTTTCCAGGCTTTGTTTCTGCCTGAATAAACCAATCAGGTCAGGATGTAGCAGTCTAGTTTCCTTTTCATTCCAGATGAGCATTTGACCTTTCTCTTCAGGGGCTGATAGTTCCTTCTTAAAATATTCATATTTCTGAAGGCTATCCAGCTTCAGAATTTCATTATTGGTTTCAGCAATTAACTCCCTTATTCTTTTCTTCCTGTTTTCGTTTAAACTGTTCAGGTAAGGATTTATTGTTACATAATTGTAGAGGCCTTTTTTTACATCATTAAATCCGGTAATATCATATACTTCCACCTGCAGATCAAATCGGTTCTGAATCCTCCTCTGTGTAGTATCCCTCAGATCATATTTATTTCTATAATCAACATAATCTCCAACACCATCTTTGTTTTGATCTATGATCCAGAAAGCATTGATATCTTTTATCTTTTCAGCCACTTCTACCGTTAATTGTAAATATTCTGAAAGAACCTCATTATTATTTTCCTTGCATAACTCATGTAAATCATTGATGTAAGCCATCATTTCTGAGACATTTGTTGTATTGATCTGGGCAATCATGTCAGAAGAATAGTACGGCATTGCCATTTTAGATATTCCAAATCCTGCAAATCCACCAACCACAACAAATCCAAGAAGAATTAAGGCGTTCTTCCAGAAATAAAGTATTGTAAGCAGTATAAACCTTAAGAGGCCGGTGAAAAACTGGCCGATCTTTTGTCCCATCCTTCTAAAAAGTTCCAGCAGATCTATTTCATCTTTATGTGTTGTCATGTTTGTATAACTATTAAAAAAGTTAATGGTATGCTTTTCCGATATTTACACTTTTGTCGATTTGATCCAAAATTAATATTAATCTCTATACTATTTAAAATATCTTAACTGAAAACAAATATTCTTTTAAAAAATATTCAACCCTCAGTAAGGATATTTTTAACTATCTTTTATATGTGGTTTGGCCGAAAATTTGGTAATATCAGGTAGGCATGACTTGCGGGTGACCTGAAATATTCAATGATTTTTTTTGCGGATCCTGTCCCGATAATTATCGGGATTCTTTTCACAAAGGAAAAGAAAGCAGATATATTAATTAATATCGTATTTCTTATAAACTGAATTCTGGCTTTTATAGGTAGGGATCATTTTCTTCATAAGCTTAACCACACTAATCTCATCCTGTGAAGTTGCATAGAGAGAAATATTGTCTATATGTTCAATGATGTTTTCGTAATTGTAAGGTTTTCTCTCAGCGATCATAATTTTGGGGTGGTGAGTAGGTTTACAAGGTTCAGCCTGCAATAGTAATTCTTCAAAGAGTTTTTCCCCATCTCTCAACCCGGTATATTGTACTTCAATATCATTCTCATTCCTCCCGGTTAACCTGATCAGTTTCCTGGCAAGATCTGCTATTCTGACTGGTTCTCCCATATCGAACAGAAAAATCTCTCCACCAGTTCCCATCACACTGGCCTCAAGAACAAGCTGACAGGATTCCTGGATGGTCATAAAATAACGTGTCACCTCTGGATGAGTAACCGTTACAGGACCTCCTTCCCGGATCTGTTTCAGAAAACGGGGAATAACAGATCCGCTTGAATTCAATACATTACCGAAACGTGTTGTGATGTAACTGGTCTCACTATGTGCATTCAATGCCTGTACATAGATTTCAGCCATACGTTTGCTGGCACCCATAATACCAGTCGGATTAACAGCTTTATCGGTTGATATCATGATAAACTTTTCAACTCCCGATTTATCAGCCAGATCTGCAATAATCCTTGTTCCAATAACATTATTCCTGAATGCTTCAATAGGATCATTTTCAAGCATCGGAACATGCTTATAAGCAGCTGCATGATATACATAATCAGGGTGGAAGAAAGAAAAAATCTTTTCCATCCTGTCTTTGTTCAAAATATCTGCCAGGATTATATTGCAATTACTAATATTATACCGTTCCTTAAGTTCCAGATCCATATCATAGAGTGGAGTCTCAGCCTGGTCAACCAGTATCAGTTGCCTTGGATTATACCGGGCTATCTGCCTGGTAAGCTCAGATCCAATGGACCCTGCAGCTCCTGTAATCAGGACAGATTTGTTATGTAATGTCTGGTGAATATGGGTTTTATCCAGGTTAATTGGATCCCGTGTAAGAAGCTCTTCAATCGTTACTTCTTTCATTTCAACGATAGTAGAATCACCGCTCAACCAACTTTCAGGAGCGTATAACATCTTGATATCATAATCTTTACATAGAGATGCAATATATTCCTTTTCACTTTCCAGTAAATCATCTTTTGCCAGCACAATAGATGCAATCCTGTGCCGGACAATCAGAAATTCCAATTCATTTAATTCATGTATCGGAAGACCGGCCAGCCTTTTCTTCTTTTGAGGATTAGATGAGTCAATAAATGAAATAACCTTGTTTTTGATGTTTCTGTCAATTTCAAGAGCTTCACGGGTGAATACTGCCTTTTCACGGGTACCAATGACTAATACTGGATTGGAAAGCCTGTATGGAGTAAGTATTCTAAAAAAAATGAATTTAAATGCAAGCCTCATGTTGGTCATAAGAAACATTGTAAGAAAGCCTTCAATGATAATGACCGTGATAGGAATAACTGGAAATGTTATTATAATCCGGCCAATAATTGAAGATGCCAGAAGGAGAAGAGAACCTATTAAAACTGATGCTACTAAACGGATAATATCCATAGAGCTTGTATGACGAATAATATGTGCATAAGTTTTAAAGATTGCCGAAAGAGATCCTCTGACAACCAGGATGGTTATCATACCGATATAAAACCGTATTTTGTCATAATCTGCTAATTCGAAATTGTAACGCAGAAGAAAGGCAAGAAAAAGACTGAATTCTACAATCACCATATCCACGATGAAAACAATCCAGCGAGGACTGTATCCCTCATCCATCCGCTTGATGATGTTTACTATTCCTGGTAATGAAAGAATTTTGAGTACCATAGATGTTCGATGAAACTAATAATTGATGGGTGAAATTGAAATTATATCATAACGTTGGTCATCGTTTCTTAACTAAAGTTAATACTATTTTTCCAATCCAAAATGCTATAATAATTAATATTTTTTTTAAACCAAAATTATAACCGGCTGTTTCCATATCAATTTAACAGCCTGGTAATTAATTGCTTTGCCTTTCAAGAGACGATTTAAAGAATGTTGCTAGTTAAATCCTGTTATTGAAACACTGAAAATTGCAGGTATCAAGTGTGTATGGATAAGATAGAGAGATAATGAAAAAGGTTGCATTTTTTGAAAAAATTTGTTATTACTTAACATTTCGGAAGCTGTTATCCCCTGAGAATTAGATGACAAATATAGTGGAATATTTAGACTTTTTACAAACTGAACTACTAAGTAGCAGAAAATTATGATGATTTTTATGTACTCACCCCCTGTGTCCCCCTCTCTCATGGGAGAGTGATTAGGAGTGAATATGAGAAATTTGTGTGTTGAACAGTTATCTTCAAAATTTACTGCCATCATCCCAAAGTATTGTATGACAGGTTCTTGCCCTAACATCCTGGTGAGATTTATTTTTTCTTGGGTTTTAAAGTATTTTCAATCTTCAATTACCACTAAGGTATTTTCTCATCCTCTCATAAAATTCCGTTTCATATTCCTCTGTACTGAATCCAAAAGTCTGCTGGAAAGTTTCCTGGAATTCAATCCCGTTTCTGATTTCATAGAACAGGTTCAGCAGATCGTGGTATGATTTTCCTGCTCCTTTTTGATCAATTAAATATTCCACAGCCAGGCTGAACATCAGGTAATACCTCCCGGTCTGATTCTGATCCCTGATTATCTGCGGAAAATCTTCCCACTGTTTGATCTTTATAGGATTCCCCTCACCCGGAATGTCCCGGTATTGCTCTATCCATGATTCCAGTTCTGCTGAACTGTCTATTTCATTTACTCCGGCAATACTTATGTCTCCTATATGCACCGCAATCCCTTCCCTGAACCAGGTATCTGTACCAAGGTCATAGTGGCCTTCAATAAGAAACTCAAAAACATGCATCAGCTCATGTTTGGAGGTGTAGTCAACGTAATTATAATATCTCGTTTCATGAATATCTGAAGGCCTGATGGTTATAATAAATCCCCCCCAGTATGCCCAATTTATACTTTCATCATGAAACCTGTTGATATAGATTTCTATTTTTTCATAACCGGGCGGGTATATGAAGTCGCTGAAATTACTGAAATTAAATGCCTGGAGGATTTCACTGAAATTCTCATCTGCAATGATCCCTACCTCTGTCTTTAACTCATCACTGGCTCCATCACTATAGATAATACAATGATCTGAATAGTAAGGCATACCGTCATGTGACCATTTGAATGGAGTATATACCGACCAGGCCTGTCCATCCGTGTTCAGATTAACAGTTATAGTGAAAGATTGAGTGATGGATGCTGTTTGATTTGAAACCCTCATAATAACATGATGATAGCCAACATGGTTGACTGTTGGTCTGCCTGACAGAGCATGGGAAGAATCATTGAATGACAACCAGGAAGGGATTTGTTCGGCTACATAAATCAGATCATTGCCGGAATTATCCCGGGCTCTTACCATATAGTTATACTCCTGGTTAACATTAATTTTGACAACAGGTGATGAGATAAACCTTAATCCGGTTTTTATATCAATGTTAGTATCTCTGATAGCAGATTCATCCTCACAACAGGAAAGGATGAATAATAATCCTATACAGAAAGAAGACAGGGCTCTGTAGAAATCTCTCATTTTTATAACCTGTACTTTTATTAGTTATAAGATGAAAAAATCCAGGTTTTGGTTGCCTGATCAGGCAGGATTTTAACCGCACAAATGGGTAACAGGCCACGAGGTCCCTCGTAAGCCTGAGGCTGACTCGGGATGAGGTAGTATTTTCGGAAGGACGTGTAATTAACCATAAAGAGTTATCTGTCATTTTGTTGATGATATAATAACTTTTGATCGACACTTAAAAGATATTTAAACAGGGAAATAGTTTATTAAAAACTGATTGGAGTGGTTTGGGTTATTTCGTCGAAAAAGATGACACCGTCGTAGTTTGCCGGCAATGAAATTGTGTCATAATAATATGGATCGTCCATTGGGCAGTATAAAGCACCAATAAACCGGATTTTCATCGGGCCCAGAAGCCATTTTGCAGCTTCCAGGGTATAGTCAGTATGTCTGAGATCCAGGAAGAATACGGGAATTCCGGCGGAATGAAAATGGTATGCATAGCTGGTTTCATCGGGCAATGCTGCCGAATGTGTCCAGAAGGTATAGGTGTGTCCCTCGCAGATGTCCCACGCGTAAAAGCGTCCGCTATAAAATTCCGTAGCAATCACATAATAATCATCACCATATTGTTCTTTGAGCCGGGATCCCAGCATCTGTGCTGTACTCCCTGCATCGTCGAGGTAACAGTTCCCCACATGGCCATTATGTGCCCAGATAACCACCTTACCATTGTCAAGAAGATTTTCATTGATCCAGTTGACATTTTCCAGGTTGCATTCATCCCTGATATCCAGGTCCGGAAGACCATTCCGGAGGTTATACCAGAGCGTCCAGTTAGGTTCAAGATTCATTGCTATTCTTGATATGATATCATAGTCTGTTTCAGAACCTGAAAGAATATATTCATCTTTTTTTGATTGGATGAAGTCACAGATATACCGGGCATCATCCAGAGTATAATTTTCAAGCCTGTTCTTAATGTTTTCTGCTTCGGCAGGATCGACCGTTTGTATATAATCAGTAATAAGATTGGTTGCTTCAGTCCAGTTATGAAAGGCGCAATCGTACCCAAAAAAACTCAGTGGTGGAGTTTTTCCGTCTTCTGCATGCTCAATGTTATATTCCCTCATCCAGTCGATCAGATCCCGCATTTCCTGGTATCTCCAGGAACCAAGTTTCTGGTGAGCTGTGGAAGCAGTCCCTTCTCCTTTTGTGATATATTCGTTAATATACAATGAGTTGGGGAAGCCTGCTTCCATGAGGATACCCCTGAATCCCATCTCTTCAATAAGGTATTCTGAGATTTTCTGCCGTATACCCCAGAATTCTGTTGTTCCATGATTAGCCTCGCCAAGACCCACAATCCGGGCATCCCCAATCTTTTCCGCAAGGAGGGAAAAATTGTTTTCCGGAATATCAGGATCTGCCGAGTTTATAACGACCACATGCTGTTGCAACCAGGTTTTGTGTTCATTGTCAGGTAAATCATCTTCAATCTCCTGACAGGAAGGGTACAGGATCAGGCATAAAATACCTATTCCCAGGGGTAAAGCTGATAATAATCGTCTCATCTTTCTACTCTTAAGAGGAGTACAATGTAAGAATTTTTATTTTACATTATTTATTAACAACAGAGAACACAGAGAAGTTACACAGAGGGCCACGGAGATATCAAAGAGAAATTCAACATATAATACTCCGTGTTCTCTGTTGTTAATAAAATGACAGGATATTACGTTTTAAAACATTATCTTCTGAGATTGTTCCATCACTTTTTATCAGAAGCACATGGCTGCTTAGCTGCTTATCACGGATAATCCCTTCATAATTTTTCTCATTCCCATTAATGATTGAAACCACATTCATAATCTCACCTGTTAATTCAGCTGATGTTTTAACCGGAACAGTCAGGGCTGTTAATGGCATATAGACCCGGTAATCAATCATTCTCCCATTATGATCAATCCTGGTAATATGCTCATTATAAACAAACAAACCAATAAACCAGATACCCTTAGCTTTAGTCTCACCCTTTTCTCTATGCTCAAACCCTAAATCCTCTCACCCTAACCGGGAACCGACAACCGACAACCGACAACCGACAACCGGGAACCGACAACCGACAACAGGTAACCATTCATCCCTCCAAATTC